>NZ_LHOZ01000003.1:0-19893 GCF_001297205.1 Frigoribacterium sp. RIT-PI-h
GCGCAGGGTCGTGCCGGAGAATTGCCCGATGCCTCCTGCTGCTCCCCTCGACGGCCGCGACCTCGACGACTCGGCCCGGTGCCCCTGCCTCAGCGGCGAGACCTACGGTTCGTGCTGCGGACCGCTGCACCGGGGCACGACGCCCGCCCCGACGGCGGAACGGTTGATGCGCTCGCGGTACTCGGCGTTCGCGCTCGCTCGTGCCTCCTACCTGCTCGAGACCTGGCATCCGACGACGCGCCCGGCGACGCTCGAGGTCGACCCGGCCACGCGATGGTTCCGGCTCGACGTCGTGCGGACGCAGGCGGGCGGGCCGTTCGACGCCGAGGGGACGGTCGAGTTCGAGGCGCACTTCCGGGACTCCGAGGGAGTGGGGTCCCAGCGCGAGGTCAGTCGCTTCGTCAGGGTCGACCGGCGGTGGCTCTACGTCGACGGCGTCGCGGGCTGACGAGCACCGACCCGGGCCGGCGGGCACCGAGCCGAGCCGGCGCGGGTCGACGCGAGCACACGGCGTCGGCATCGGGCGTCACGAAGAGGACGGCGGGTCCGTCGGACCCGGCATCCTCTCCGTGACGCCGCCGGGCCGCAGGGAGAGCTTCACGGGCAGGGACCCACGGTCCGGACGACACCGATGCAGGGCTCTCGCTCTCCATCTCGACGAACGCTAGGCCGGACGAGGTGGTGCGGTTCAGACGTGGACGCTCCTCACAGGGACGGGCGACGGACCCGTGTTTCGGGGGACAGGACGGGTGATCCACGGTCGAGCGCACGACCGGTCCCGCCGTCACGGCGCACCGCGTCGGGCCGCGACCGCCTCGAGTGCCCGGGCCACCTCGCCGACGGTCCGCTGCGCCCGCACGACGCCGACCGGTCCGCCGAGCACCGAGAGGGCCGGGTCGTGCACGACCCGCGCCACGAGCCGCCCCCGGTCGTCGACGAACCACTGCACGCCGAGTGTCAGCAACTGCGCCCGCCCGGCGAAGGCGCGCAGCGCGAGGGTGGACGCCAGCGTGCCCCGAACGGCCCGGGTGCTGCCGTCGGGCGCGAGCGAGAGGGCGAAGCCGTGATCGATCAGGGTCTGCTCGACGAGCTGCCGCGACTCGTCGTGCGGGCCCTCGAGGAAGACGTCATGGGTGCTCGCCACCGGTCAGGCGTGGCGGTCAGCGCAGCGGCGCGAGCATCTCGAGCTCCTGCGCCGTGGGGTCGAGGGCGTAGGCGTTGGTGTGGCCGGTCGGCTCGTACCCGCGTCGGCGGTAGAACGCGATGGCCCGCTCGTTCTGTTCGTGGACGTGCAACCGCAGAACGTCGCCCTCGGTCGCGGCCCAGGCCTCGACACCGTCGAGCAGCAGGTCGGTGACGCCGGCCGAGCGCCCCCGATGGGTCGGGGCGACGTAGACGCCCACCAGCAGAGGCTGCTCCGGTGCCTGGAGGAAGCCGCCCATGGCACCGACCCAGTCGCCCGTCTCGTCGTCGATCGCGATCAGCGAGGTGCCGTGCTCGGCCTCGCCCCGGGCCGCGCGCATCCGCCATTCGGCCTCGGCGTGGCGGCGGGCGACGGCGAGGGTCTCGCCGTAGGCGATCGGGGTGTCGGCCAGCATCGCGAGGCGCAGGTCGCGGACGTGCTGCCAGTCGTCGGCGGTCGTGCGGCGGACGGTCACGGGTCGTGCGGGCATGCCGCCACCCTGCCACACGGGGCGGGACGAGGCAGGGGCAGGGGGCGCGGGGCGCGGCACCGCGCCGGGGCCCGCCCCGAGGGCGGGACGGCAGGGGGCGCGGGTCGCGTCGCCGCGCAGGGTCGCGCCCCGGGGGCGTCACGTCAGGAGGCGCGGCGCGCGTCCCGGCCGACCCTCGCCACGGGCGTGGGGCCGAGCCGCCGCTCGGGGCGGGCCGGTGAGATCAGCGTCGCGCGCCGCCCGCGG
Source organism: Frigoribacterium sp. RIT-PI-h (assembly GCF_001297205.1). Lineage (NCBI taxonomy): Bacteria > Bacillati > Actinomycetota > Actinomycetes > Micrococcales > Microbacteriaceae > Frigoribacterium > Frigoribacterium sp. RIT-PI-h. The sequence goes on from NZ_LHOZ01000003.1 coordinate 1,920, forward strand.
TCGTCGGGCTCGGGGTCGGCGCCGAGCACCTGCAGGCGCTCGGGCGTGCGGGCGCGGAGCGCCGCCGGCCCGGCGCAGACCGGCGCGTCGGGCAGGTCCTCGCGGTGCTTGTAGGCCCGGTCCACCAGCGGCGACGGCTCGTCGAGCAGTGCCGCCGACACGGGATGCGAGTCGAGACGCACCGGCACCTCGGCCCCGGCCATCCCGGCCAACCGACGGAGCAGCTCGTCGCAGGCCGTCGCGCGGGCCTCGCGCCGCGCCTCCTTCGGCAGGGCGAGGTCCGGCCGCTTGTCGCGGGGGCGCTTGTCGTCGTAGCCGAGCCCGCTCATCCCGCCCAGCGTCGTGTAGGGGTAGCCCTCGAAGCGCCCGCCCGCCTCGACCCGCCGGGGCAGCCCGCCGTCGTCGTACACGCCTCCGGCCCGCTCGAGACGCTCGCCGAGGGTGCGCCCACCGAGCCAGGGCAAGGAGGCGCTGCTCGCGTTGGCCGAGACGTGCCAGCGACCGTAGGCGCGCGCCACGAGCCGTTCGCTCGCCCGCATGCCCGTGGCGTTGGGCACGAGCACCGGGGCGTCGATCGCGACGACCGAACCGGGCGTCGACCAGTGCGACACCCAGGCCTCGACCTCGTCGACCCCGCGGGCCCAGCCGGCGTCGAGCACCGTGCCGTCGGCGTCGATCACGTCCAGGCCGGTCTCGTTCGCGGGACGCTCGGGCGTCGAGTCACGCCAGGCGAGGTCGACGCCGAGGTAGCGGGGCGGGGTCGGTGTCGCGGCGTCGGGCGGGGTCACCGGTCGACCGTACCCGCGCGGTCGGTCGGTCCGACCCCGTCGCCGTCGCCTGGCGCCTGCCGTCTCGCGTCCGTCGCGTGCGCCGGACGATACTGTCCCCATGCCCACCAGCACCCGCGCCCCGGCCGACCTGCGCCGCTGGCGGCGCTACCTCGCCGACGAGCGCGCCGAAGAGTCGACCTACCGCGACCTCGCCCGCCGCCGCGACGGCGAGGAGCGTGCGATCCTGCTCGCCCTGGCCGACGCCGAGGGCCGCCACGCGCAGCACTGGGTCGACCTGCTCGGCGACGACGTCGGACGCCCGGCCCGCACCGACCTGCGCACCCGCGTGCTCGGGGTGCTCGCCCGGCGCTTCGGCTCGATCTTCGTCCTCGCGCTGGTGCAGAGCGCCGAGGCGCGGTCGCCCTACGCGACCGACGCCGACGCCACCGACGCGATGGCCGCCGACGAGCGCATCCACGGCGAGGTCGTGCGCGGCCTCGCCGAGCGGGGTCGCAACCGCCTGTCGGGGTCGTTCCGGGCCGCCGTGTTCGGGGCGAACGACGGGCTCGTCAGCAACCTGGCGCTCGGGCTCGGCATCAGCGCGTCCGGCGTCGCGAACCACGTCGTGCTGCTCACCGGGCTCTCGGGCCTGCTCGCCGGGGCCCTGTCGATGGGTGCGGGCGAGTACGTCTCGGTGCGGTCGCAACGCGAACTGCTCGACGCCTCCACTCCCGACCCGACGGCGCGACAGGTGCTGCCCGACCTCGACGTCGACGCGAACGAGCTGGCGCTCGTCTACCGGGCGCGGGGCATGTCGCCGGACGAGGCCGAGGCCCACGCGCGGCAGGTGCTCGCGGGCGCGGGGCGGGGTGCCTCGCTGCCGAGCGCGGCTCCCGCGGGGGCTGCGCCGGGCGCCGCCACGGCCGGCTGGGCGGACGCCCCGGACCAGGAGGCGCGCTCGGCCGACGAACCCGCCACCCATGAGCCCCTCGGCACGGCCTTCGGCGCTGCCGCCTCGAGCTTCTGCTTCTTCGCGTCCGGGGCCGTCATCGCCGTGCTGCCCTACTTGTTCGGGCTGTCCGGGCTCGCGGCCGTCGTCGTGGCGTCCGCCCTGGTCGGCGTCGCCCTGCTCGGCACGGGCGCCGTGGTCGGGCTGCTGTCGGGGGCGAGCCCGGTCAAGCGGGCACTGCGCCAGCTCGGCATCGGGTTCGGGGCGGCCGCCGTGACGTACCTGCTCGGGCTGCTGTTCGGGACGGGGGCCGCGGGCTGAGCCGGGCGCGGCGGGCCGCGCCGGGCGCCGCAGGCCGAGCCCGGGCTGCTCGCCGAGCCGGTCGGTCAGGTCGAGGCGTCAGGCCTTGCGGTCGAGCTTCCACGCGATCCAGCACGTGACGAGCACCACACCGGCCGCGGCGAGACGGGCACCCATCAGCACCCCTTGACCGGTCGACGTCGTGAGGCTCATGTCGGAGCCGATGCCGATGCTCCAGATCGCACCGGACAGGGTGAGGCAGACGACGAGCGCGAGGCCGAGCACCACCGAGGTCGCTCCGTGTGACCGCGGGCCGACGTCGTCGCGGCCGCGAGGGTCGCGCGAGAGGCGGGCCGCGCCGAAGCGCACGAGGCCGAGCCAGAGCAGGGCCACGGCGCCGGCGCCGACGACGTCGCCGCAGCGGGGCCAGCCGAAGGCGACGGTCTGCTCGGCGACGACGGCCGCGAAGGCCGCGCCGACCATGTAGAAGAGCGGCCGGGCGTGCCGGCCGAAGGTGGTCATGATCGCCAGCACGGCGGCGACGGCGACCGTGACGTGCCCGCTGGGGAAGCTGTTGCCGTAGAGCTCGCCGGTGAGTTCGGGACGGGGCGCGAGCTGCTTGAGCACCTGCGTGGTGACCGTGGCGCCGACGATCAGCACGCCCGCCTGGACGGCCGAGCCGGGCCGGCGGCGGAGGAACGCGACCACCATCGTCAGGGCGACGACCAGCAGCACGGCCGGGGGAGAGATGGCGTCGAGCGCGACCCCGGACTGCAGCAGGGTGGTGCCGTCGACCGAGCGGAGGATGCTGTCTTCCATGGACTGGCCCGCCTCGGTGAGGACGGCGATCGTGTACACGCCCGCCAGCACGACGAGCGACGCCGACGAGGCGACCACCCAGCGACCCGTGACCCGGCGGCGGACGGCCGGGGTCGTCGAGAGGGTGGGGTGAGCAGTCACCGGATGAGCTAACTACACGTCGCCTGGAAACCGGCTCGGTCCGACCTGCCGATGCGCCGGGGTCGACGGGACTCACAGCAGGGGTGCAGGTGATCGGCCGCCGGGGGGGCGTCGACGCTCCATCAGCCGCCAGGCGCCGCCGGTGAGCGGGGCGAGGGTGACGGTGGTGTAGACGACGGCGACGATGCCGAACGCGACCGCCAGCCCGATCGTGTCGGCGGCGACCCCACCGAGCAGGGCGCCGATCGGGATGCCGGCCCAGGCTCCGGCGGTGACCAGCCCGAAGACCCGTCCGCGCAGGTGTTCGGGGGTGCGCTCGAGCTGCACCGTGCCGAGGATCGGATTGAGGGCGCCGGCGGCCAGTCCCGAGAGCGCCGTCGCGGCGACCAGCACCGGGAGCGGGGCCCCGAGGGCGAACGCCAGGCTCGACGGCCCACCGGCGAGGGTGAAGCAGACGACGAAGGTGACGCGGCGGGGAACCCGGTGGGCGACGAAGCCGAAGGCGACGTTGCCGGCGAGGGCGCACCCGCCCATGGTGGCGACGAGGAGGCCCAGGGCGGCCGCGCCTCCCAGTCGGTCGTTCGCGTAGAGGGGCAGCAGGGTCGACCCGCGGGCGGCGTCGAGCAGGTTCGTGACCAGCACGAGCGCGACGATCAGCCGCATCAGGGGGTCGCGGACGACGAACCGGGCACCCTCGGCGAGGTCGGCCCGGTAGGAGGCGCGGGTCGGCCCGGTCGCTTCGGTCGGCTCGGTCGGCTTGGTCGGGTGGTCGTCTCTCGGATTCGTTGATCCGGTCCGTATCGGATCGTCTGCCGGGGAAGTCGCGAGAGGAGAGCCGGGTGATCCGGTCCGTACCGGATCGGGCGCGGGGACGAGCGCCCAGGTCAGCGTGGCCGAGACGGCGAAGGTGGCGGCGTTGACGAACAGCGACGCGATCGGCCCCACGGCGGCGACGAGCAGGCCCGCGATCGAAGCCCCGACGAGCTTGGCGAAGCGCTCGGACCCGTCGATCAACCCCACGCTGCGTTCGATGCGCACCCCGGCCCGCTCGGTCAGCCCGGGCAGCATCACCCGGCGCGCCACCTGCCCGGGGCTGTCGAGCAGCCCGCCCACGAACACCAGCGCGAGCAGGGCCCAGAACGGCAGCCCGACGGTGAGGGCGAGCACGGGCATCGCGAGGACGGAGGCGCCGCTCACCAGGTGGGCGACGATCGCCGCCCGCCGGTGCCCGACCCGGTCGACGACGACGCCGCCGAGCGGTCCGCCGATGATCACCGGGGCCGTCGCGAAGGCGGCCGCGAGCCCGACCTCGGCCCCCGACCCGCCGAGACCCAGGGCGTAGAAGGGCACGGCGAACGCCGTCACGACGTTGCCGGTCTGCGAGATCGCGTGGGCCGCGACCAAGGACGACAGGGCCACGCGGGCGGGGCGACCGGGGCGACCGGGGCGCCCGCTGCGGGGCCGGTCGGCGCGGCCGAGGTGAGGGGCGCTGTCGGTGACCCGCGCCTCCTCGGCTCGTCCGTTCTCGGTCACGACGGTCCTCAGGGGCGGCGGTAGGCCTGGGGGACGAGGGCGACCGATTCGGCGCCGTCGTCGGTCGCCGGGTCGTGGGCGGCGCTGATGGCGAGCCGGCGGTCGGCGACGGCCTCGAGGTCGCGGCGGAGTGCCGCCAGTTCGGTCGCCGTGAGGCGCAGGCTGCGGTCGCCGCTCGCACCGGCCGCGACCCACTCGCGGGGCAGGGCGGGCATCGCGTCGACGTACTCGCCGAAGCGCGCGGCGTAGGCCTGGCCGATCGACTTCTCGAGGGCGGACGACGCGACGAGGCGGTCGGGGTCGTCGAGCAGCTCGGCGGGCTCCCAACTGGTGAGCTGGGCGGTGGCCTGCCACCAGCGTTCACGACGGTCGGTGGTCTGCGGCTCGGCCGGGCCGATGAGGTCGATCGAGGCGAGTTTCGACAGGTGGTAGCTGATCGTCCCCGGCGCCTCGTCGACGGCGTCGCCGAGCTGGGCGGCCGTCTGCGGACCGCGTTCGCGCAGCAGACCGAGGAGGCGCAACCGCGTCGGGTGGGCGAGCACGCGCATCGAGGCGGCGTCGGTGAGGGTGCTGCGGGATGTCTCACGCGGGGGCATGGGGTCGACACTAGGTGCACAAGAGGTGTTGCGCAAGAGGCGTTGTGGGTTTTTTGTCTTAGGCCGTGGCCGTGCTGACGATCCGTGCTCTCGGCTCGTGCGGGGACGAGCGGTTCGACCGGTCGAGCCGTGAGTGTGGTGGGTGTCGCGGGCGGGGTTCGGAGCGGCGGCGCATGCTGGACGACGACCGCCGGACGGCCCGGCTCGCAGGAGGAACCCGATGACGAACACCCCGGACGACCCGCACGGCACCGACGAGACCGAACTCGAGCGCAGCGGCAACAGCAGCGGCGAGGGTCACGGCGACCACACCGTCGGCGAGCGGGACGACCGCCCCGTCGAGATCACCAGCGAGAACCACCCCGACGGCGGCACCGGCTCCCGCACGCTCGACGACGGACCGGCCGACGACGCCGTCCCCACCCGCCAGCCCGGCCAGGCCGAGGCCGGCCAGGTCGACGAGCTGATCGGCGACTACAAGGGCGACGGCGAAGGCAAACACACCTACTGACACGACCCGAGGAGGCGCGGGTCGGCTCGATTCGCGCCCCGCGCCTCCCTCGTGTAGTGTTTCCTCTGGCCAATCGGCCAGAGAAACGCGCCTGTAGCTCAACGGATAGAGCATCTGACTACGGATCAGAAGGTTGGGGGTTCGAGTCCCTCCAGGCGCACACGACTCGAAAAGCCCTGCCCTACACGGCAGGGCTTTTCTCGTCTTCGGTGCTTGTCTGGCCGCCTCCGGCGGCGTGCGCCTCCGGCGCGAACTCACGTGGTACGAGGCTTGGCGCTTCGCGCCTCACCCGTCCCTCTCCTCACGTTCCGCGGTCGAGTGGTCGAGTGGTCGCGAAACGTTGCTCGTGGCGGGACGAAGGACGCTTCGGGACCACTCGACGTCACGCGGGGACGAGGCATGGCGCTTCGCGCCTCACCCGTCCCTCTCCTCACGTTCCGCGGTCGAGTGGTCGAGTGGTCGCGAAACGTTGCTCGTGGCGGGACGAAGGACGTTTCGGGACCACTCGACGTCACGCGGGGACGAGGCTTGGCGCTTCGCGCCTCACCCGTCCCTCTCCTCACGTTCCGCGGTCGAGTGGTCGCGAAACGTTGCTCGTGGCGGGACGAAGGACGCTTCGAGACCACTCGACGTCACGCGGGGACGAGGCTTGGCGCTTCGCGTTGCGCCCGTCCGGCCCCGGCCGTCGAGGGGGCAGAAGATGTCCTTCCCGGCGAGATGAAGGACGTCTTCTGGCCACTCGACCGGCGGTGCGGGCGAGCAGACGCTCCGGATCAGGGGGACGAGGCGAGGGCGGCGAGCTCGGTGCGGCTGCGGGCCCCGAGCTTGCGCAACAGGTTCGAGACGTGGAACTTCACGGTGTTGTCGCTGATGCCGAGCGCTGTCGCGATGTCGCGGTTCCGGTCGCCGGCCGCCACCCGGTGCAGCACCTCGCGCTCCCGCTCGCTCAGGGCGGCGACCAGCTCCCACGGCTCGTTCGACGGCGGCGGGTCGAGCGGCAGACGCACCGTCAACTCCGAACCCCACCCCACCGTCGACGCCACCGTCAGCTCGCCCCCGACCCCCGAGACCTGCTCGGTGATCGGCCGCAGGGCGTCGTCGTGCGCCGTCAGCTCGCCCGCACCGTCGTCCCGGATCGCGATCAGCAGGTTCAGGCCGTCGCAGTCCCACTGGATGCGCACCCGACGCGCGTCGCCCGCGTCCACGAAGGTGAGCACGGCGTTCCGGACGACGGCCCGGGCCACGTGCGCCACGTCACCCGGCAGGGCCCGGCCCGTCGCCGGCGGCTCGACGAACTGGACGTCCAGGTCGCCGAAGCGCACGAGCGGACGCAGGTCCGACCGGAGGCGCGCGAAGGCCCCGACGACCGGCTCGAGGGTCGTACCCCGGTCGCGGTCGGAACCGGTCCGCAGGGCGACCAGGGCCCCCGCCGCCACGTCGATGGCCTCGGCCCGCGCCGCCCGGTCGTCGAGGCGTCGCGAGCGCAGGGCGGCCAGGACGGACTCGAGGGTCATCGCGTGCCGGTCGACCAGGTCGGCGGTCGCCCGCGCGTGCTCGGACGCCAGCGTCCGGGCGAGGGCGTCGGAACCGGCTCGGGTGGGGCCGTCGTGCAGGGTGCGACTCATGGGCCCACCCTAGGCGTCCACCTACCCGGCGCCACCGTCCCTACCCGAACGGGTGGGTGGGACGCCCCCGTCGAGGGGCTGTCCTCACAGCATCGTCGGACCAGGATCGAAGGCAACGGGATCGACGACGTACCCAGAGGCCCGATCGGGCCCCGTCGCCCCCACGAGGAGCACCACATGAAGCTGCAGTTCGCCATGGACACCCTGACCACCGACGCCGCCCTCGAGCTGGCCGCCGCCGCCGCGCCGAGCGTCGACATCATCGAGCTCGGCACGCCCCTGATCAAGGCCGAGGGCTTCCGCGCCATCACCGCCATCAAGGAGGCGCACCCCGACAAGATCGTCTTCGCCGACCTCAAGACGATGGACGCCGGCGAGCTCGAGGCGGGCGAGGCGTTCAAGGCCGGTGCCGACCTGGTGACCGTGCTCGGCGTCGCCGGTGACAGCACCATCGCCGGTGCCGTCAAGGCCGCCAAGGCCCACGGCAAGGGCATCGTCGTCGACCTCATCGGCGTCGGCGACAAGGCCGCCCGCGCCAAGGAGGTCGTCGCGCTCGGTGCCGAGTTCGTCGAGATGCACGCCGGGCTCGACGAGCAGGCCGAAGAGGGCTTCACGTTCGAGAAGCTGCTGGAGGCCGGCAAGGCGTCGGGTGTGCCGTTCTCGGTCGCCGGTGGCGTCAAGGCCGCCACCGTCGGCTCGGTCCAGGACGCCGGAGCCGATGTCGCCGTCGCCGGTGCCGCGATCTACTCGGCCGACGACGTCGCCGGTGCCGCCGCCGAGATCCGCGCCGCCATCAAGTAGCAGCAGACGCACCACACGCAACAGCTCACGAGAGAGCTGTGACGCGCAGGGGGCGCGGGGTCGGGCGGACCGGCACCGCGCCTCCGCGTCGTCCATCCGTCAGCGGGGCGTGTCGACCAGGCGGGCCGAGACCGACCCCACGACCTCGTCGCCCGCGAGGCCGGAGGCGGCCAGGCGTCCACGCAGCACATCGGCCGCTCGGGCCAGTGTCTCGGGCGTCGGGGAGTCCAGCGCGGTCGCCACGTGGGCGGTGACGGACACCGACCCGGGCGCGCGCGAGATCTCGACGAGGCCGGTCGAACCCGCGAGGTCGAGTCCCGCCGCGACGACGCGGACGGCGCCCTCGACGATCGGGTGTGCGTCGAACACGTCCACGACGCCCCCGACGCCGCGCAGCGCCTCGGTCAGGTCACGGGAGAGCGCGTCGTCGCTCATCGGTCGTCCTCCCTCGCCACGAAGACGTCGTCGACGAGCACGTCGACCCGCGTCACGGTCAGCCCGGTGTGCCGGGTCAGCGCCTCGGTGATGCGGGTGCGCAGCTCGTCCGCCACGGCGCCGAGGTCGAGACCGTACCTGGCCGCGGCCGTGACGCGCACGACCACGTCCGCCCCGGCGGTCGTCAGGTCACCCTCGAAGGCCGTCGAACCGAGCACGACGCCGGGCTGCTCGTCACCCGCCCGGCGCACCAGTCCGCGTGCCGCGGCCTCGGTGACGCTCAACCGCACCGCGGGGTCGGGGTGGCTCACCGGGATCTCGCGTCCGCCGACGACCTCGCGTCGGATCGAGTCGAGGAGGCCGTCGATCCAGGCGCCGTCGCGGTCGGGCTCCCGGGTGGCCCGGTCCTCGAGGGAGGCGCGGGACAGCTCGTGCACCCGGGCCAGCGACTGCAGGTAGAGCCGGCAGGCGGCGGACCCCTCGATGACCGGGTCGCGGGGCGTGCGCCCGGCGTCGAGGTAGTCGACGAGGCGGTCGACCGGGATGCCGTCGACCGTGTCGTCGGTCTCGGGCACGTCGAGGGGGGAGTGGTCGTCGATGCTCATCGCCACGCCTCCATCTCGGTGATCAGGAACGCCCGGGCCCGCGCGATCTTGCCCCGGACCGTCGAGACGGGCAGGTCGAGGGCCTCGGCGATGTCCGCGTACGAGTAGTCGGCGGTCTCTCGCAACAGCCAACACCGTCGCTGGTCGAGGGGGAGCTTGTCGAGTGCCGACCACATGGCGTCGAGCTGCAGCCGGGCCTCGACCACGCGCTCGGGCGTCTCGTGCCGCGGGGCCGACACATCGAGCCGGTCGACGTCGTCGTGGTCGCGCCGGACCCGCAGACGGTCGACCGCCTTGTTGCTGACGATGCGCATCAGCCAGTTGCGGACCCGGGACGGGTCGTCGAGGTCGGCCAGGCGCCGCCAGGCGGTGAGGAACGCGTCCTGCACCACGTCGTCCGACTCGAGGTCGGAGCCCAGCAGGCGCGCGGCGTACACCCGCATCAGCGGTCCGTGACGACGGGCGATGACCTCGTAGGCGTGCACGTCGCCGTCGCGCGCCCGGACGGCCAACGTCGCGTCCGCGGCGTCGAGGAGGGGGTCGTCGGTGGTGATGACGACCTCCTGGGATCGGACGGGGCGGGACCTGGTGCACGGGCCGGGTGGCCCGCACTGCGCCTCCTTGACTACCACCCCGTGCCCGGATCGGGGGACGTGATGGCCGAAAAGTGAGTGGTCCCGGATCGCTCGCTGAGAGCTGGCTGATGCACCGTGACATGCCGCGTGACCGATGCGTCTGAATGATGTGACCCGCTTGACGGGCACTCGGACACCGGCCGGTCGAGACCCGGCCCCAGAGCAAGGAGAAACCATGAGCAACGTGACCCCCGCCACCAGCACCAGCACCGCTGCCGCGAAGAACACCTCGTCGGCCGCCGCCGGCAAGAACACCATCGCCGAGGGCGTCGTCTCGAAGGTCGCCGGCATCGCGGCCCGCGAGGTGCGCGGCGTGCACGACCTGGGCAACGGCGCCGCTCGTGCCATCGGCGCGATCCGCAACGTGATCAACCAGCAGGACCGCGGCCAGGGCGTCTCGGTCGAGGTCGGCGAGAAGCAGGTCGCCGCCGACATCGTCATCGTCGCCGAGTACCCCGTCGAGCTGCAGAAGGTCGCCGACGACGTCCGCAAGTCCGTCACCGACGCCATCTCGCAGGTCGTCGGCATGGAGGTCACCGAGGTCAACGTCACCGTCTCGGACGTGTACATCCCCTCCGAGGACGACAACAAGGACGACACCGACGACAGCCGCGTCAAGTGACCGCCACGACCACCGGCATGCTCGTCGGCGCCGTCCTGGCGCTGACCGCCCTGGCCTTCGGCTTCTGGGCCTTCGTGTTCGTCGCGATCGCCATGGCGATCGGGTTCGGTGTCGGCCGCGTCGTCGAGGGCAAGCTCGACATCCGTGGCCTCGCCGACGCACTCCGCGGGCGGCGGTCGTCGTGACCGCGGCGGTGACGGCCGACCAGGCCCTCCACGGCCGGAACAAGATCACGTCACGTGCCGTGCGTCGGGTCGTCTCGGCCGTCACCGCGGAGGCCCTCGAGGTCTCCGCGTCGAAGGTGTCGGTCGAGCTGGCCGACCACGACGGCGCTCTCAGCGTGATCGCCAAGACCCCCATCCGGGTCTCGCCCCTGGGCGTCTCCGAACGTCGTTCGGGCACCCTGCTGGACCGCCTCACGACGGCCCAGTCCACCATCCGTGACCGCGTGCTGCAGCTGACCGGGTCGAGCATCGACAAGGTCGACCTGCAGATCACGGGCGCCGACATCCGAGAGAGGAAGCGCGTCGCATGAGCACCGCATCGCTCTACAAGCGCATCGTGCGCCGCGAGACGCACTCGTCCCGGGCCGGCATCGCCATCACGCTCGCCGTGCTGCTGATCGTCGCCCTGGCGTGGATCGGCACCGAGGCGGTCCTCGCCGCCGTCGGGACGGCTCCGCTGCTCCTCGCGCCGACCGACCTCGTCGGTTCGACCCTGGACGCCGCGAGCGCGCCCGTCGGCGTCCTGACCGCCGTCGCGATCGTCGTCGCGCTGATCGGGCTCGTCCTGATCGTCGTGTCGATCGCCCCGGGCCGTCGTGGCCGCCGTGGCGGCACGGCGGAGCGCACCGTGGCCGTGGTCGACGACCGGGTCATCGCCCGCTCGCTGGCCCGCACCGCGAGCTACGCGGGTGACGTCGACCCCTCACAGGTCAGCGTCAGCGTCGGAAAGCGCAGCGCCCTGATCGAGGTCACCCGCACCTCCGGCCGTCAGACCGACGTCCGCAGCATCGACGAGGCCGTCCGTGACGAACTGGACGCCTACGACTTCAGCCCGGCCCTGCGTCACAAGGTCAAGCTGTCCGAGAAAGGAACGGTCGGCTCATGAACAGCACCAATCGCGCTCTGAACCGCATCGTCGTCTTCGTCATCGGTCTCGTGCTCCTGCTCGCCGGTGGAGCGGTGGCCGTCGGCGCCCTCTGGCCCGACGTCCAGCAGACCGTCTCGCAGGGTGCCTCCGACGTGAAGGGCCCGACCACCGACGCCCTCACCGAGCAGCCGTGGATACTCTGGGTCGTCGCGGCGGCCAGCCTCGTGCTGATCGTCCTGCTCGCCTGGTTCGCCCTGCGACAGGGGCACGGCCAGACCGGCACGCTGCTCACCGTCGACGAGGGTTCGCGTCGTGACCAGACCACCGGTGGTCGCCTGGTGATCGACGCGAAGGTCGCCGAGCAGGTCCTCGAGGAGGCGCTGGCCGACACCCCGGGCATCGTCTCCGTGGACGTCACCGCCTTCCGCGTCAAGCGCGAGTCGGTCCTGCGCGTCACCGCGAACGCCCGCCGGGGCGTCTCGCCGACGGACATCCGTCGGAGCATCGACCAGGCCGTCGCCCACTGGGACGGCGTCCTCGGCACCGAGACTCCCGTCGTGATCCAGATCAACGGCGGACTCCGCAGCCAGATGTCGTCGGCCACGCGACTCGACTGACGCCCGTCGCCCCACCGCGCGGACGGCCCTCGCCCTCGACCGAGGACGGGGGCCGTCCGTCGCACCACCCACGTTCCACGATGAAAGGCCGGTCTCATGAACGAGTCCACCCACCACGTCACCCCCATCGACATCGACGCCGCGGCGTCCACCCGGGCCAGCTCGCCCGAGGAGGTCCTCGAGCACACGATCGGCGTCACCGTCCTCGGCGTCTCGGGTGTCCACGCCCTCGGCAGCGCACCCCAGCGGCTGGCCGGTGCCCTGCGCACGGCGATCGGCACGGGCTCCGTCCCGGGCGTCCGCGCCGGCACCACCGACGAGGGGCTCGTGGTCGACATCGCCGTCGTGGCCGAGTACCCCACCAACGTCACCACGCTCGCCGACACCGTCCGCACGCAGGTCCAGCACGCCGTCGGGCAGCTCGACGGCGAGGAGGTCACGGTCAACGTGACCGTCACGGACGTTCACGGTCCGTTCGACTCCGACGAGGACGCCGCCGACAAGGTGAACGCCGCGGCGGACAAGGCGAAGCAGGCCGTCTCGGACGCCGGCGACCGGGCGAAGGAGGCCGGCGAGAAGACGAAGGCCGCCGCCGGCGAGGCGCGCGACCGCGCCGGGGCCGCCGCGAGCGACCTGTCCGACAAGGCTCGGGCCGCGGCGGACGACCTGTCCGACAAGGCCCGCGAGTTGGGCGACAAGGCCGGCGAGGTCGCCGAGCAGGCGAATGCCACCGCGGCCGAGGTCGGCGAGAAGGCGGCCGACGAGGCCGACCACGTCGCCGACGAGGCACGCGACGTGGCCGACCGGGCGAAGGACGCCGCTGCCGACGCCCGCGACTCCGCGACGGATCGCCGTGAGGGCGCCCGCGAGACGACCGCCGACGCCACCGACGCCGCGCTCGACAAGACGTCCGAGGTCGTCGCCGGTGCCCGTGAGAAGGCTGCCGACGCCGTGGACGGCGTGGCCGACGCGGTGGACGAGAACCGGGCCTCGGACGGCGACGCCACCCGCGCCTCCTCGGGCGACGGCCGCCACGCCGACGGCGCCGACGGCACCGACGTGACCGTGACGGTCGACGGCGGCACGGTGACCGTCGAGGTCGACTCCGACAGCGACGCGCAGGTCGTCGTCGACGGCGACGACGTCGCGACGACGGAGAAGTGATGTTCGGGCGGCGCACCACGACGACGACCCGACGCCCCCGGCCGCGGGCCGTCTGGGCCGCCCTGGTGACCTCGGTCGTGATCTGCGTGCTGATCGTCGTCGGCGTGCTGCTGCCCGTCCTCACCCTGATCGGTGCGGCGGACGGCGGCACGGCCGGCGCCCTCGACGTGCCCGTCGGTTCGATCGCCGCGGCGATCGCCATCGGTTGCGTCCCGGCCCTGGTGTTGCTGCTGCTCGTCGTGAAGGTGCGCAACGGCGCCCTGGCTTGGGTGCTCGGGGGGGCGGCCGTGATCTCGACGCTCGTCGTGTCGCTGTGGCCCCTCGTGGCCGTCGCGCTCGCCGGCGTCGACCAGGTGCAGGACCTGATCCCGTTCATCCAGGACCTGATCGCCCGGTTCTGGCCCGGCAACTGACCGGCCCCGAGGTGGACCGACCCGTCTAGGCTGAGGCGGTCGTCGGAAGGGGTCCGGCGCACCACCGGGGGATCACCATGCGCTTCACCACCACACCAGCACTCGCCACCGTCACCGGGGCCGTCGCGCTCACGCTGCTGCTCGCCGGCTGCACCGGCGGCGGTGACGACTCCGGTGACGCCGGTCGGCCGTCGACCGGTCAGGCGACGGCCACGGCCGACGCCGCCGAGCAGGCCGGTCGAGGCGACATCGCCCTTCCGGCCGACTGCGACACCGTCGCGACCGTGTTGGGCCAGGCCGTCGAGGGCCTCACGCTCGACGCGACGACCTCCGAGGTCGAGGACGGGGGCGCGGCCTGCACGTGGACCAGTGAGGCGGACGGTACGCGCGTCGGCTTCTACGCCGAGGTCGAGGAGTACACCGAGGCCGAGATGGACGACGCGGTGCCCGACTCGGACGGTCTCTCGCTCGAACGGGTCGAGGACGACAGGATCGATTCCCTCGGGGGTCGGCTCTTCACCGGTTCGGCCACGGGCGACGCCCCGGTGGCCGGAGGCGGCGCGGTCGTCATCACGCCCCACGGCACCGTGGGCGTCCTCACGGCCGCCCCCACGGGGGTCCCCGTCCGACTCGACATCGACCAGATGGTCGACGCCACGGTGGCCTTCGTCCGCTGACGCGAGCCCCTCGAGGAGGCGCGGTGCCGGTCGACCGGCACCGCGCCTCCTCCGTGTCCCCCTTTTTGTGGGCATGACCGACGAGGGGGGTCTGTGGCATCGTTGAGCCGTTCGCAGAACGGCACGCTCCCACCAGGCGCGCCCAGTGAAGGGGAGCCGCGTGATCAGGGACGAAGCCCGTGAAGAGCGTCGGCAGCGAGCGGTCGAGAGCCTCGGCATCGTCGAGTCCGGCCACGAGGACCGTCTCGACCGGGTGACGCGCGTCGCCCGGGCCGTGTTCGGCGTGCCGATGTCGTCGGTCACGGTCATGGACCACGAGCGTGCGCTCTACGTCGGGCGGGCCGGCTTCGACGACCCCGAGTCCGCGCGCACCGACACCCCGTGCAGCCTCGTCACCGACTCGGGCGAGATCATCACGACCGACGACGCCCGGGCGGACCCGCGGTTCGCCCACCTCGGCGCGTTCCGGGACAACGACCTCGGCTTCTACGTCGGGCACCCACTGCGCGACGGATCGGGCAACGTCGTCGGGTCGTTCTGCCTGATGGACGCCGAGCCCCGTCAGCTCTCCGACGACGAGATGGCCGAGTTCCGCGACCTGGCCGCCTGGGCCCAGGTCGAGCTGCTCGCCGACGCCGACGCCTCGGCCGCCCGGTCGACGCAACAGGCCCTCTTGCCGGCCGCGCCCCTCGAGGTCGAGGGCGTCCGCGTCGAGGGCATCTGCCTGCCGTCGCTGAGCGTCGGAGGCGACTACTACGACTACGGACTCGTCGGCCGGTTCGTGCACGTCGCGGTCGGTGACGTGATGGGCAAGGGCGTCGGGGCGGCCATCATCGGATCGTCCGTCCGTGCGGCCTGCCGGGCGGCCTCACCGCACGTCGGCGCCGCCCGTGAACTCGGCCTCGCGGTCGATCGCATCGAGCGGGCCGTGCAGACCGACCTGCAGCGCACGGGGACGTTCGTCACCTACTTCCACGCCGTCCTCGACCTCGACACGGACGAGCTGTCGTTCGTCGACGCAGGGTCCGGCCTGTCGATCATCGTCCGGGCCGACGGCACCGTCCAGCACCTCGCGGGCACAGGGCTGCCCCTCGGGCTCGACGAGCAGCAGCAGCACGTCACGGAGACGACCCGCTTGGGCGTCGGGGACCAGCTGATCGTCATGAGCGACGGCGTGCTCGACGTCCTCGACGACGAGTCCGACTGGGCCCGCGAGGTCGGGAGACTCGCGGCTCGGCCCCACGCGGACGGCGCCGACGAGCCCGGCCTGCTCCAGTCGATGGCCACCCTCACGCACCGACGACTCTCGCGCGACGACGTCACCGTCGTCGTGATGGACCGTCGCGCGTGACCGACACCCTCAGCCGCCGCGACCAGCGGCTGCTCGACCGCACCACTCCGGCTCGCCGCCTCGTCGCGATCCGCGTCGTGGTGCTGCTGGCGTCGCTCGCCGGCCTGAACTACATCGTCTGGCGCTGGGCCGCGTCGGTGAACTGGTCGTCGTGGTGGATCGCGGTGCCGCTGATCCTCGCCGAGACCTACAGCGTGATCGACTCGCTGCTGTTCGGCCTCGGTGCCTGGCGGCTGCGCGAGCGCGGTGAGCCGCCGGCCGCACCCGACCCCGACACCCTCGAGACGCGCGTGACGGTCGACGTCTTCGTCACCACCTACAACGAAGAGGTCGACCTCGTCATGCGCACCGCCCTGGCGGCGCAGCGCATCCGCTACCCGCACGCGACGTGGATCCTGGACGACGGCGGTCGCCCCGAGATCCGGGCCGCTGCCGAGGCCGCCGGCATCGGCGTCATCACCCGGTCGGACGACTGGGCCGACCGGCCGCGCCACGCGAAGGCCGGCAACCTCAACAACGCGCTGCTCTCGACCGAGGGCGAGTTCCTGCTGATCCTCGACGCCGACCAGGTGCCGAAGCCCGAGATCCTCGACCGCACCCTCGGCTACTTCAAGGACGAGCGCGTCGCGCTCGTGCAGACGCCGCAGTGGTTCGAGAACGTGCCCGAGTCCGACCCCCTGGGCAGCCAGGCGCCGTTGTTCTACGGGCCCATCCAGCAGTCGAAGGACGGCTGGAACAGCGCGTTCTTCTGCGGTTCGAACGCGGTCCTCCGTCGGGAGGCGCTGATGCAGTTGGGTGTCGCGCGGTACGTCACCGAGGTCGAGGCCGCCGTGCGTCGGGCCGTGCGCACCTCGCGCAAGCTGCTCGTGCGCGCCCGGGAGGAGGCCGTCGACCAGCCCCGCGTGCTCGAGGCGCTGGACGACGCCGAGACCGTCGTCGAGCGGGCCCGGGCCGAGTTCGCCGCGGGCGAGTCCATCGGTGACGTCACCTACCGGTTCCAGCGCAGCATCGACACGATCGCGTTCCGCTTCGCCGACGCCGACCTCGCAGCCATGAAGGACGACCTCGCCGACCTCGCCGCCATGTCGCTCGGTCCCGACACGTTCGACGCCCTCGACGAGGCAGCCCTCGACCTGCTCGCGCAGCGGTCGTCCTCGCCGCTGGCCGCCATCGAGTCGATCTCGCTGCTCGTCGGCGCGCTCGACGTCGACCGCGGTTCCGAGGCCCAGGCGATCATGCCCCTGGCCACGATCTCGGTCACCGAGGACATGGCCACCGCGATGCGCCTGCACGGGTTGGGCTGGAGGTCGGTCTACCACGACGAGACCCTGGCGATCGGGCTCGCCCCCGAAGACCTGGCGACCATGATGACGCAGCGTCTGCGCTGGGCCCAGGGCACCATGCAGGTGTTCTTCCGCGAGAACCCGCTCGTGCAGAAGGGGCTCTCGTGGGGGCAGCGTCTCATGTACTTCTCCACCATGTGGAGCTACCTCTCGGGCTTCGCGGCCGTGGTCTACATCGCCGCGCCCGTGCTGTGCCTCTCGTTCGGCGTGGTCCCGGTGCAGGCCTACAGCGTCGACTTCTTCGCCCGCCTGATCCCTTTCCTGGTTCTCAACCAGGTGCTGTTCTGGGTGGTCGCGGCCGGCAGGCCGACCTGGCGGGGGCAGCAATACTCGCTGGCACTCTTCCCCGTGTGGATCGCGTCGGTCACCACGGCGTTCCAGAACGTCTACCGCGGCCGGGCGCTCGGGTTCTCGGTCACCCCCAAGACCAAGCAGGCGGCCACCGGCCCCCGCTGGGACCTCGTCCGCCCGCAGATCTGGGCCGTCGCCTGCCTCGTCGCCGCGCTCGTGCTCGTCGGCATCCGTTACGCCACCGGGCAGGCCGAGGGCATCGCGCCGCTCGTCAACATCGCCTGGGTGCTCTTCGACCTGGTGATCTTCAGCATCATCGTCCGGGCCGTCCTCTATCCGGGGCCCTCGGCACCCCACGACAAGGAACCATCATGATGACCGTCACCGTCGAAGCCGTCGAAGGCGGCTGCGTCCTCTCACCGCAGGGGCGTCTCACCGTCGTCTCGACACCTCAACTGCGCGACGAGGTGGCGGCGCGCCTCGCCGCCGGCGACCGGCTGATCGTCGTCGACCTCTCGGGCACGACCTTCGTCGACTCGTCGGGCCTCGGAGCCCTCGTGTCGTGCCTCAAGTCGGCGCGTCAGGCCGGGGGAGACCTGCGGCTCGTCGCCCCCACCGAGCAGGTCTCGATGGTGCTGCGCCTGACGAACCTCGACCGCATCCTCAAGCCCCGCGCCTCGGTCG
>NZ_LHOZ01000087.1:0-19825 GCF_001297205.1 Frigoribacterium sp. RIT-PI-h
GCCCCGCCCTCTGTGCAAATCGCGACACCGGGCCGGCGACACGCCGCTCACGTCCGTCCGCCGACGGCGTGTCCGCCCGGCGTTGTCGGGTTCGGCCCGCCGCGACACCTGGAAGAAGTCGGGTTCGGCCCGCCGCGACGCGAAGCCGGGTCCGGGTCCGGGTCGGTCCTGACCAGCCCGGTCCGGTCCGGGCCGGTCCGGACCTGTCCGGTCCGGCAGACTCTCCCGGCCACGGTGGGGCCGGACGGTTCCTCCCTCGCCGCACCGCGCCTCCTCTCGTCCACAGGCACGGCCCGGGGTTCGCGCCCGGCACCGCCGCGACCCTACGATCGACGGCAGAACCGATGCGCCGACGCCGCCGAGCTCGCCCGCCCCGCCGTGCCCCGCGGCGCCGAGCACCTGAGGACCCCCGTGAAGAAGTTCCGCCGCAACCAGGCGCGCATGCACCTCGTGATGATGCTGACGTTGACGTTCACCACCGGCATCATCGACGCCGTCGGCTACCTCGGCCTCGACCGGGTGTTCACCGCGAACATGACCGGCAACGTGGTCATCCTCGGCATGGCCATCGCGCAGGCCGACGGTCTGCCGATCGTCGGTCCGATCGTGGCCCTCGCGGCGTTCCTGATCGGGGCCGCGATCGGCGGGCGGGTGCTGCGCGGCGGCCGCGCCGGCTGGGCGGGACGCCGCCCGGGCTCGTTCGGGGGCACCGGCGGCGTGCTGCTCGGGCTCGGCATCTCGACGTTCTTCGTCGTGCCCGAAGAGAACACGCCGTGGGCCTTCACGATCACCGGCCTGCTCGGCGCCGCCATGGGCCTGCAGGCCGCCGCCGCCCGCAAGATCGCCGTGGCCGACGTCACGACCGTGGTGGTCACGTCGACCATCGTCGGACTCGCGTCCGAGTCGAAGCTCGCCGGCGGCACGGGCAAGAACTTCCCCCGGCGGGTGCTCGCCGTGGTGCTCATCCTCGCCGGGGCAGGCGTCGGGGCCCTGCTGCTGCAGGTGCACATCGGCGTGGGCATGGGCGTCGCGGGCGGGCTGACGCTGCTCGTCGCCCTGACCGGACACCTGCTGCGCGAGCGGCGGAAAGAGGTCGAAGCGCGCGAGGCGGCCGCGGCAGCCGCAGCGACGACGACGGCGGCCCCGGCTGCCGCCGCGGCGTCCGGAGTCCAGGAGGCGCGCTCGGCGACCGCCGGAGCGAACGGCGACGCTCGTGGCTGACGCCGTGCGCCACGACCTCGTCGTCCGGGCCCGTCGTGCGTTGCTCGACGGCGTGTGGCGCGAGGCGAGCATCGTCGTCCGGGACGGCCGCGTCGTCGCGATCGGTGGCCTCACCGACGAGGTCGACGCCACCGTCGACGTCACGTTGCCCGACGACCAGGTGCTGCTGCCCGGCGTCGTCGACAGCCACGTCCACGTCAACGAGCCCGGCCGCACCGAGTGGGAGGGCTTCGCCACCGCCACCCGTGCGGCCGCCGCCGGGGGCGTGACGACGATCGTCGACATGCCGCTCAACAGCATCCCGCCGACGACCACGGTCGACGCCCTCGACCAGAAGCGTGCCGCCGCCGGACCCCAGTCGGTCGTCGACGTCGGGTTCTGGGGCGGAGCGATCCCCGCGAACCTCGGCACGGGCGACCTGAGGGCGCTGCACGAGGCCGGCGTCTTCGGCTTCAAGTGCTTCCTGTCGCCGTCGGGCGTCGACGAGTTCCCCCACCTGTCGACCGAGCAGCTGCACCGGGCGATGGCCGAGCTCGCCGACTTCGACGGTCTGCTGATCGTGCACGCCGAAGACCCCGACGGGCTCGACGCCGCCGCGGCCTCTCTGACCGAGGGCGCCCATGACGCGGTCGGCGGTGCCGAGGCCGGTGCCTCGTCCGTCGAGGCGCCCGCCGGAGGCGCGGCGTACGACGCGTTCGTCCGCTCGCGTCCCGACGTGGTCGAGCGCACGGCGATCGAGCACGTGGTCGACGCCCTCCGCGCCACGGGTGGTCGTGCCCACGTGCTGCATCTCTCGTCCGCGACGGCGCTCGACACCATCCGCGCCGCCAAGGCCGAGGGTCTGCGGCTCACGGTCGAGACCTGTCCGCACTACCTCACCTTCGACGCCGAGCACATCGGTGACGGCGCGACGCAGTTCAAGTGCTGCCCGCCGATCCGTGGCGAAGCGAACCGAGAGCTGCTCTGGCAGGCGCTCGTCGACGGCACGATCGACGTCGTCGCGAGCGACCACTCCCCCTCGACCCGTGAGCTCAAATTCGCCGGTGGTCCCGACGCCGCGCACGGCGACTTCGACGTGGCGTGGGGCGGCATCTCCGGTCTCGAGTTGAGCTTCCGCGCCGTGTGGACCGGGGCAAGGCAGCGCGGCATCCCGCTCGAGACCGTCGTCGGCTGGATGTCGCGGGGCACGGCGGCACTGGTCGGCCTGCCCACGAAGGGGCGGATCGCCGTCGGTGCCGACGCCGACCTCGTCGCGTTCGCCCCCGAGACGCCCGTGACGATCGACGTCGACGACCTGTCGCACCGCAACCCCGTGACCGCGTACGACGACGCACGCCTGTTCGGCGAGCTCGCGGCGACGTGGGTGGGCGGCCGGTTGGCGGGGCCGAGCGCGCCTCCTGCGCGGCTGCTCGTCCGTCCCGACACCGGGGTCGCCTCGTGAGGGGCGGCCGTGGTGCCTCTCTCGAGGTCGCGGCGTGAGCCCGACGAGGGCGGTGGCTCCCGTCGAGGTCGCACCGGGCGTGCACTTCGTCGAGGGTCCCGCGTCGAACTGGACGATCCTCGCGGGCGACGGCACCCTGACGCTGGTCGACGCCGGCTACCCGGCCGACCTCGACCTGGTCGAGTCGTCGCTGCGGGCCGTGGCGCCGGCGACGGGCGACGGCGACGCGCGACTCACGTCGGTGCTCGTGACGCACGGGCACAGCGACCACATCGGCACCCTCTCGGCCCTGCGTCGGCGGCACGGGTTCGAGGTCTTCGCGGCACCCGCCGAGGTGCCGAACGTGACCCGCGAGCAGCTGCACCAGGTCACCGTCGGTGACGTCCTGCCGCACCTGTACAAGCCGCGGTTCGCCCGCTGGGTGCTGCACGCGGTGCGTGCCGGAGGCCTGGGCGACGTGGCCGTGGCCGACGTCGCGCCGCTCGACCTCGGGGCGTCACGCACGTTCAGCGGTCATCGCGTCGTGCCGACGGCCGCGGTCGGTCACACCCCCGGGCACACCGTCTTCGCGCTGCCCGACGACGACGTCCTGATCACGGGCGACGCCCTCGTGACCGGCCACCCGACCTCACGGCTCGACGGCGTGCAGATGCTGCACCCGATCTTCCACTCCGACCTCGCCGAGGCGGGCCGCACCTACGGCCGACTGGTCGACCGCGGGGCGCGGGTCGTGCTGCCGGGTCACGGGCCGGTTCTGCGCCGCTGAGCACGACCAGCCCCTCGGCGTTCGTCAGCCGCCCGTCAGTCCTGCATCTCGAGAGTCGGCTGCAGGCCTATTCGAGCTCGGACAGCTCGGCGTACAGCTCGGTGATCTCGGCGACGCGGCTGCGACCACCCTCGGGGCGTCCGGCCCGCACCGTCTCGGTCAGCACGGCCCCGGCCAGCAGGGCGGCCAGGCTCATGGCACCCGCGTAGCTGTCGAAGGGGGCCGGGGTCTCGACCGGGCAGTCGAGCCTCACGGTCACGTCGACGCCACGCAACGACGGATCGGCCACGAGCACCACCGGCACGCCGCGCGCAGCCAGGGACGATAGGACGCCGGCGAACCCGGCCGGTCGACGCCGG
Organism: Frigoribacterium sp. RIT-PI-h; assembly: GCF_001297205.1. Classification (NCBI taxonomy): domain Bacteria; kingdom Bacillati; phylum Actinomycetota; class Actinomycetes; order Micrococcales; family Microbacteriaceae; genus Frigoribacterium; species Frigoribacterium sp. RIT-PI-h. The sequence goes on from NZ_LHOZ01000087.1 coordinate 3,788, forward strand.
AATCCGACGAGCACGACGACGTCCCGCGCTCCGAGCCCGACCAGCTCTTCGCCGATGGACTGGCCCGGCTGCGGCGCCACGCGGACGTCGTCCCGTGCCTGGACCAGCTGCTGCCTGAGGTGGAGAGCCACCGGGTAGCTGTTGCGGAACCCGGCCACGACGACCCGCTCGGCCCCGGCGACCAACGCCGCGGCACGCTCGAGTCGACCGTCGGCGAGCCCCGAGAGCATCGCGTCGAGGTTGCGACGTTCGGCCTCGGCGTGCTCGGCGAGCCCACCGGAGGCGCGGGTCGGGCCGACCGGGACGCCGCGGCTCCGCGACGCCCTCGCCTGGTCACGCACCTCTTGTGCGTCGGTGAAGCCGAGCCGCCGGAACAGCCGCGACACCGTCGCCTTCGAGACACCGCTCTGCTCGGCGATCTCGGTGGCGGTGTAGACGGCGAGGTCGTCCAGGTGGTCGAGGATGAAGTCGGCGGCTCGCTGTTCCTGGGGCGAGAGGCGGCCGTAACCCGAGTCGATGCGATCACGGATGCCCGCCCCCTCGACCGGGCCCGCGCCTCCTGCGCCCTCGGCCGCGTCTGCGCCGGCGCCTGAGCCTGCGCCTGCGCCTGCGCCAGCGCCAGCGCCAGCGCCAGCGCCAGCGTCGCCGAGCCTGTCGTCGCGGAGCGTGTCGTCGCCGAGCGTGTCGTCGCCGTGGGGGCCGCTCATGCGGACGCCCGCGCCGCGACCGGGTGCGCCGCGGCGACCGCGTGCACGGCGGCCTCGAAGGCGTCGAGCGCGACGGCCACGTCGGCGAGCGTGACGATCTCGTCGGGGCGGTGGCTGATGCCGCCGTTGCCGCAGCGGACGAACAGCATGGCCCACTCGGTCAGTTCGGCGACGGCCATCGCGTCGTGCCCGGCCTTCGAGAACAGCACCATCGGGTCGGCGTCGCCGGTGGCGGCGATGCCCTCACGGATGAACCCCCGGAGGCGCGACGAGGCCACGACGGCCGGCGCGCGGTGGGTCTCGTCCACCGAGAAGGTCAGGCCGCGACGCTGGCCGACCTCGGCAGCGACGGCCTGGATGGCGGCCCAGACCTCGTCACGACGGTCGTCGTGCTCGCCGCGGAGGTCGAGGCTGAACTCGACCAGCCCCGGGATGACGTTGACCCCGCCGGGGAAGGCCTGCAGCCGGCCGACCGTGGCGATGCAGTCGGCCTCGCGGGCGAGTCGCTCGACCGCCAGGACGATCTCGCTGGCCCCGGCGAGTGCGTCGTGCCGACGGTGGAACGGCACGCCGCCCGCGTGACCGGCGACCCCGGTCAGGGTCAACTCGAAGCGCCGGGCGCCGGCGATCGACGAGACGACGGCGAGGGACCGATCGGCTTCCTCGAGGTAGGGGCCCTGCTCGATGTGCGTCTCGAGGTAGCCGATCACGTCGGTCGGTTCGTAGGCGGCGTCGGCGACCCGGTCGGGGTCGAGCCCGAAGGCCAGGAACGCTTCGCGCAGCGTCGTGCCGGACGCGTCTGCGAGGGACCACCACTCCGGCAGCCACGGGCCGGCGACCGCACGGGAACCGAGCAGGGCCGTGCCGAAGCGGGCGCCCTCTTCGTCGCCGAAGGCGAGCACCTCGATCGCGAACGGCAGGCGGGCGCCCCGGGCCGACAGTCGCTCGACCAGGGCGATGCCGAGCAGCCCGCCGAGGATGCCGGCGTACCGACCGGCGTCGGGCACCGTGTCGCGGCGCGAGCCGAGCAGCAGGGCGGGCAGGCCGGGCTCGGGGCCCTCGTAGCGGCCGCGCTGGTTGCCGGCCGCGTCCTGCCACGTCGTCATGCCGGCTTGCCGCATCCATCCGCCGGCCATCGCGGTGACCCGGGCGTGCTCGGGCGAGAGGTACACGCGCTCGATGCCGGACGGGCTGCTCGAGACCGCGGCCAGGGCGTCGCAGCGTTCGAGGACGAGACGGGCCTCGGCGAGGGGACCGCCCTCGGGGGCGGTGGTGGCCTCGGGGCTCACGCCGCGCCTCCTTCCGGGGCCGCGCCTCCGGCGGTCGCGGCGTCGAGGTCGGGCGACTGCTGGTCGGGGACGACCGAGGAGGCGCGGGTCGCCTCGGACGTCGCGGCCGACGCCGAGCGGTCCACGTCGAGGTAGACGTCGTAGGCGGCACCGACACCGCCGCCGCTCGTGATCGGCGCGCCCTCGCGGCGGAGCACGGCCTCGAGCGCCGCGAGGGTCGTGAGCACGGTGTCGCGACGCGCGTTGTAGCCCATGGTGCCGATGCGCCAGACCTTGCCGTGCAACGGACCGAACGAGGTGCCGATCTCGATGCCGAAATCGGCGAGCAGGGCGCCCCGCACCCGGTCGCCGTCGACCCCGTCGGGGATCATCACGGCGACCACGTTGTTCATCTTGTGCGCGAGGTCGCCGAAGGTCTCGAGGCCGAGCCCCTGCACCCCGGCGAGCATGGCGCGGCCGTGCAGCGCGTGTCGCGCGACCACGGCGTCCACGCCCTCGTCGACGACGAGGCGGGCGCACTCGCGGGCACCCCAGAGCATCGTGGTCGCCTCGGTGTGGTGGTTGAGGCGCTGAGGGCCCCAGTAGTCGAAGATCATCGCGAGGTCGAAGTAGTTCGAGGCGATCCGGTGGGCGCTCGTCGTGTCACCTTCGGTGCGGATGCCGGCCTCGATCGACGTGCGGGCCCGGATGACCTCGACGGCCCGCTCGCTGTAGGTGACGGGAGAGGACCCCGAGGGGCCGCCGAGGCACTTCTGCAGGCCGGCGCTGACGGCGTCGAGGCCGAGCTCGTCGGTGCGGAAGGTGTTGCCGACGATCGACGCCGTGACGTCGGTGTAGAACAGCACGCCGTGGCGGGCGCAGACCTCGCCGAGCCCCTCGAGCGGCTGGGCGACGGTCGTCGAGGTGTCGCCGTGCACGACCGCGAGCAGTTTCGGCCGGACGCGCTCGATCGCCTCGACGATGCTCTCGAGGGTGAACACCTGCCCCCAGGGCACCTCGATGACGTGGACCTCGGCCCCGCAGCGCTCGGCGATCTCGCGCAGCAGGTGCCCGAAGCGGCCGAAGACGGGCACGAGCACCTTGTCGCCCGGCTCGATCAGCGAGACGAGCGAGGCCTCGATGCCGGCGCGCGAGGTGCCGTCGACGAGCAGGGTCTGTTCGTTCGAGGTCTGGAACACCTCACGGTAGAGCGCCTGGGTCTCGTCCATGTAGGCGGTCATGGCGGGGGCGTACTGCCCGACGAGCTGCGCCGACATCGCCCGGAGCACCCGCGGGTCGGCGTTGATCGGGCCGGGGCCCATGAGCAGGCGGGCGGGCGGGTCGATCGGCTGGAAGACTCGTTTCACCCGGCCCACCCTACGCAACCCGTGTTTCATGCAGGTGAACGCGTCGGCTCTCGTCAGCGGCGAGCATCAGGTCGCCCAGGTCGCCGCGAGGTCGAGCAGGGACGAGTCCGACCCGCGCGGCCCCACGAGGCACAGCCCGACGGGGGCCCGCCGCCCGGAAGCCGTCGGCACCTCGAGGACGGGTGCCGAGACGGCAGGTGCGCCGAGCACGCCGGCGACGCAGGTGAGACCGAGCGTCGCCGAGCGCACCGCGTCCACCTCGGCGGGGGTCGCCCCGAGCGAGGGCGCGGCCGAGGACGCACTCGGCAGGAGCAGCACCCGCCCGTCGAGGAGGGACTCGAGACGGTGACGTTCGTGGTCGAGGGCGACCCGCGCCTCCTCGGCTCGCTGCCGTGAGACCGTCGAACCGAACGCGAACCGGGACGCCACGTCGGGCGCGAGTTCGCCGGGATGCGCGGTGATCCAGTCGCCGTCGGACTGCCAAGCCTCGAAGGCCTGCACGACGCGGAACAGCTCGAACAGCTGTGCGACGTCGCCCAGCACGAGCGGCTCGGGACGCTCGATGCGTCCCGCCACGGTCGCCTCGTCGAGGGCCCGCCCGAACTCGGCACGCACCTCGGGCGTGACCGAGGCGAGCAGTCCGGGGTCGACCACGTACGACGGCTCGACCGGCACCTGGTCGGCCACGGGCAACGACGTCTCGGCCGCCCGACGGAGGGTGTCGACGTCCCGGGTCAGCCAGCCGACCGCGTCGAAGCTCGGCGCGAGCGGGAGCAGCCCGGTGCGGTCGACGGCCCCGTGCGTCGCGCGGAGACCCCAGAGCCCTTGGTACGACGCGGGCACCCGGAGCGACCCGCCCGTGTCGGTGCCGAGGCCGATGCTCACCTGCCCGAGGGCCACGGCCGCCGCCGGGCCACTCGTCGAACCACCCGAGATAGCCCCGGGCACGGCGGGGGTGGGGGGGGTGGCGTCGGCGGGGTTGCGTCCGGCGATGCTGTAGGCGAACTCGTCGGTCTGGGCGATGCCGCGCAGGTCGGCCCCCGCGTCGAGCAGGTGCTGCACCGCGGCCGCGTGCCGGGTCTCGGGCGTCGCACCGGTGAGACGAGCGGGCACCCCGGCACCGATCGGGTGGCCCGAGACGGCGAACAGGTCCTTCACGGCGACGGTCTCGCCGGCGAGCACCCGAGAGCCCCCAGGAGGCGCGGTGCCGGTCACGCCGTCGTCGCGCCGTCCCGAGACGAGCGGCTCGCCCACGACCCGCCAGACCCGGCGGTCGATCGCCGGAGGCGACGCCTGCACCTGCGCCGACGCGATCCGCCACGGGTAAGCACCCTGCGACCCCGAACCCGACTCGCGGCGCCAGAGCTGCGTGACGACACCGCGCCCACCGGAGGCCGGGGCGTTGACCGACACGACCAGGGCGGTGTCGGCGTCGAGGACCCGCACGTGGCACTCGACGACACGACGCACCGGACCCGACCCGCGCCTGCCTCGGAAGTCCGTGATGGCGTCGTGCCCGACCAGCAGACCCCCGACGTCGGCTCGCATCACGGTGGCGGTCGGCTCGAAGGCTGCGGCGAGCGCGGCTTGGTCGTCGGCGGCGAGCGCCCGCTCGTAGGCGTCGAAGGCGGCCAGCAGGCCGTCGGGCAGGTCACCCTCGACGGTCGTGGGGACGGTGCCCGAGCCGACCCGTGCCTCCTCGGGGCCGAGCAGGTCGGTGGGCGTCGCGTCAACCACCGAAGTCCGCCTTGCGGATGCGGGCGTGGACGCCCTTGACCAGGTCGACGACCTGCGAGATGTCGAAGTCGGTCGCGGCCGACAGGTGGGCGTGGGCGAGGCTGCGGTCCATGCCGTAGCGGGCCGCGAGCGGGCCGATCGCCGCGCGGACCCGGGCGCGGACCGCCTCGTCGAGGTCTTCGTCGAGGCCGGTCGGCACGAGCAGGTCGGCGGTCTCGGCCAGCGGCCCGGCGATCTCGCCGAACAGTGTCACGGCCTCGGCACGCCGCACGAGGTCGAAGCGGACCGTGACGCGCAGGCTGGCCTCCATCGCGGTGAGTGCGACCTCGCCGTCGCCCTGGGCGAAGTGCGGGTCACCGACGTAGGCGAGGGCCCCGGGCACCTGGACGGGCAGGTGCAGGGAGGCGCCCTCGGTCAGCAGGGCGATGTCGACGTTGCCCCCGTGTGGGCCCGGTGGCACCGAGTGCGGTCGCTCGTCGCCCGCGACGGCGACCCCCATGATGCCGAGGAACGGGTGCAGGGGGAACCGCACGGTGTGCTCGGCGCCGGGCACGAGCGGCAGGGTGCCGACGAGCGAGCCGTCGGGCTCGTGGTCGACGGCCGCGAAGACGCTGACCGGGCCGGCCTCGAGCGGGTACTCGCCGGCCAGGGCGCCGCGACCGTGACGGTTCGAGATGATGCCGTAGGGCACCCGTGGTGTCGCGTCGAGCAGGGTCATCGTGACGACGTCGCCGGGCTGCGCCCCTCGGATCGCGATGGGCCCCGTCACGACGTGCGGGCCGTCGGCGGCGGGGTCTCGGCCGTGCCGCTCGTCGCCCGCGGCGGCCAGGGCGACCGCGTCGTCGAGCACGTGGTCGGCAGGCACCCCGTGACGGGCGAAGAAGGCCCGGGGGTCACGCCCCTGGTCGTCGAGCACGCCCTCGTGACTGAGGGTGTCGATGAGGACGGCCGTGCCCGGGTCGATCGTGAGCACGGGCTCGTCGGAGGCACAGGGCAAGCGCCCCCACAGGGTCGTGGCGAGTGTCGCGGGCATGTAGGGGACGGCTCCGTCACGGTCGCCCGGCGACAGGGGTTGCAGGATCGGAGTCGCAGGAACGGGGCCCGACGGGGGTGCTGGGGTCGCCTCGGAGATCGCCATGCCCAGCACAGTAGCGAGTGGACGCCTCGTCCCGACAAGCCTTCTGAAACGAGTTGTTCACAATTCGTCCATCGTGAAACAAGTCGTTCACACGGTTGTGTGATCATCGCCGCATGGCGATCATCCTCGGCGACAACCAGTACGGCAAAGCGGAGTCGCGACTCGTGCGCTTCTACCGCGACGGGCCCCGGCACGAGATCCGCGACGTCAACGTCACGACGGCGTTGCGCGGCCCCTTCGACGCGGCGTACCTCCGCGGCGACCAGAGCGCCGTCCTGCCGACCGACACCCAGAAGAACACCGCGTTCGCGTTCGCGAAGTCGAAGGGCGTCGAGGCCGTCGAGCGCTTCGGGCTCGAGCTCGCCCGCCACTTCGTGCACGACGTCGAGCCCGTGACGGGTGCCCGCATCGAGATCGAGCAGTACGACTGGCAGCGGGCCGTGGTCGACGGCACCGAGCACGACCACACCTGGCTGCGCTCAGGGCAAGAAGTCCGGACCGCCGCCGTCACGGTCGACGACACCGGCGAGTACGTCGTGGGCGGCCTGAAAGACCTGGTCCTGCTCAAGTCGACCGGCTCCGAGTTCGCCGGGTTCCTGACCGACGAGTTCACGACCCTGCCCGAGACGCACGACCGCGTCATGGCGACGGCGCTCGACGCGAAGTGGCGCTTCGGCACGACCGACGTCGACTGGGAGGCCACGTACGCCGAGGTCAAGCGCTTGATGGTCCGCGAGTTCGCCACCCTGCAGTCGCTCGCCCTCCAGCAGACCCTGTGGCACATGGGCACGGCGGTCCTCGAGGCGATCCCCTCGATCGTCGAGGTGCGCCTCAAGGCACCGAACAAGCACCACTTCGCCTACGATCTCTCCCCCTTCGGCCTCGAGAACCCGGGCGAGGTCTTCTGGGCCGCCGATCGCCCGTACGGTCTGATCGAGGCCACCGTGCTGCGTGACGACGCGCCGCCGGCCCACGACGCCTGGCGTGCGTCCGCGGGCCTCGCATGAGCGTCGTCGAGTCCACCGATCCCACACCCGCGACACCCGCCGTACCCGCCGTACCCCGAGGAGACATCGTGACCGGAACCGACGACGCCCGCTGGCTGGCGCGCACGATCGAGTTGGCCGTCGAGAACGTGGCGAACGGGGGCGGGCCGTTCGGGGCCGTCATCGTCCGGGGCGACGAACTCGTGGCCGAGGGGCAGAACCGGGTGACGGCCAACCTCGACCCGACCGCGCACGCCGAGGTCACCGCGATCCGCGCGGCCTGCCAGGCGGTCGGCGACTTCTCCCTCGCCGGCACGACCCTCTACACCTCGTGCGAGCCGTGCCCGCTGTGCCTCTCGGCGTCGCTCTGGGCGAGGGTCGACCGGGTCGTGTACGCCGCCGACCGGCACGACGCCGCGCGTGGCGGGTTCGACGACCTCGAGTTCTACGCGCTGTTCGCGCGCGACCGGTCCACCCGGGCCCTCCCCGTCGACGAGGTGCGCCCGACGAACGCGCCGGCGCCGTTCGAGGCGTGGCTGACCCACGACCACCGCACCGACTACTGAGCCGCCGTGCGGGGGGGGTCAGCTGCCGCGATAGGTCGAGTACGCGAACGGGCTGAGCAACACGGGCACGTGGTAGTGGCTCGACTCGTCGGCGAGGCTGAAGTCGATCGTCACACGCGGGTAGAACGTGTCACGCTGCGACGCCGCGAAGTAGGCGGCGGTGTCGAAGACGAGTCGGTAGTCGGCGGCGGGCAGGGCGTCCGGGCCGAGCTCGGGCACGCGCCCGTCGGCGTTCGTGACTCCGGTGGCGAGTTCGACTCCCTGGGCGTCGAAGAGAGCGACGGGGACGTCGGCCGCCGGGCGGCCCAGCGCCGCGTCGAGGACGTGCGTGGTGACGTGGCTCATGCGCCGGCCTCGTCCGTGCGGCCGGTGGACGCCGGCTCGGCGGGGGCCGGCTCGGCGTCCGGCTCGGCGTCCGGCTCGGCGGGGGCCGGCTCGGCGAAGGGCGTCTGCAGCCGAAGCAAGGCGATGTCGCGCAGCTCCGCCCCGACGATGCGCAGCTCGGTGTCGTCGTCGAGCCCGAGCCGCCGGTGCAGCTCGCCCACGATCTCGGCCCGGCTCCGACCGGCGGCGCGGATCAGGAACACCCGGTCGAAGCGCTGCTCGTACGCGACGTTGCCCTCGGCCAACAGCTGCGCGAGGGTCTCGTCGTCGGCGTCGGCCGCCGAGCCCTGCTCGCGTCGGCGGAACTCCTGGGCGGCCGCGGCGCCGACCGGCTTCGCGCCGATCCGCGGGTGGGCGCCATCGCCTCGTCGATCTCGGCGGCGCTGAGCGGCGTCGCCGCAGCGGCCGCGACCGTGATCAATGCGGCGGCGTCGGCGAACGGCGACTGCGCGGCGACGTCGTCGGCCCACCGCTCGACGTTCAGGGCGGCCAGCAGATGCGAACGCAGGGTGGCGTCGTCGAGCTCGATCATGACGCACACCTTAGCGACGGTGCCCCGACGCGACGGGAGCGGCCGGCCGACCCGCGCCTCCCGGGTGTCGGGCGATGCGACGCCCGTGCGAATCGTGGCGGGTGGCAGCTCGCACCACGTTCGTGTCGTCGAACCTCCCGCTGGCGTGGTTCGACGACGCAACGCTGGTGCGACCGCGACCGCGACCGCGACCCCGACCCCGACCCCGGCCCCGGCCCTCCACCCGAGGCGGACGCCGGGCCGCCGGCAGCACCCCGGCGCCGGTCGTTCGACGCCGAGCGAGCCGACACATGCTCGAAACCCCGGTCGTGCAGAGTGGGTGCTCCCATGGACCTGACCACCCTTCGCGAGATCCGCACCCCGTCGCGCCGGGACGAGATCGTCTTCGCGCCCGGCGAACGCCCCCTCGGCGGCGGCACGTGGCTGTTCTCCGAACGGCAACCCGGGCTGACCGGCCTGGTCGACCTGACCTCACTCGGGTGGACGCCCGTCGAGCGAGGCAGCGCCACCGACGGCCGCGACGTCGTCAGCATCGCCGCCACCTGCACCATCGCCGCGCTGCTGCGGCTGCCTGCCGACGACGACTGGGTCGCCCACCCGCTGATCGACCAGTGCGCGAACTCGCTGCTCGCCTCGTTCAAGATCTGGAACGTCGCGACGGTCGGCGGCAACGTCGCCCTCGGGCTGCCGGCCGGGGCGATGACCTCGCTCATGGCGACCCTCGACGCCACGGCCCTCGTGTGGACCACCGACGGCGGTGAGCGCCGTCAGCCGGTGTCCACCTTCGTCACCGGGGTGGTGCAGAACGCCCTCGAGCCGGGCGAGGTGTTGCGCGCCCTCGAGGTGCCGGTCGATTCGCTGCGCTCGCGCACCGGGTTCCGGCGCATCTCGCTCAGCCCCCTGGGCCGCTCGGGCACGCTGGTCACGGCCCGGCTCGGTCTCGACGGCGAGTTCGTCGTCACGATCACGGCGGGGGCGGCGCGCCCGGTCCCGCTGCGCTTCGACGAGGTGCCCGGCGACCGGGCCCTGGCCGCCGCCGTCGCCCGGGTCGACTGCTGGTACTCCGACCCCCACGGCGATCCCGACTGGCGTCGTGCCATGAGCACCCGGTTCGCCGACGAGCTGCGCGTCGAGCTCGCGCAGCCGGCCGCCGCCGCGCTCGTCCCCGTCGGCCGGGCACGACCTCACCGGGAGGCGACCCACGACCCCCGCAGCGCGGCCGCGCGAGCGAGGTCGACCCCGCCCACCGCCACGAGCCAAGGAGGCGCGCGATGACTCCGAGACACGTCACGTTCGAGGTCGACGGCCTGCCCCTCGACGCCGACCTCGCACCCGGTCAGGTGCTGCGCACGGTGCTGCGCGAGAACGGCGTCCACTCGGTCAAGAAGGGGTGCGACGCGGGCGACTGCGGCGCCTGCTCGGTGCTGGTCGACGGCGAGCCCGTGCACTCGTGCATCTACCCGGCGCACCGGCTCGAGGGTCGGGCCGTGACGACGGCGGCCGGTCTCGGCACCTCCGAGCACCCCCACCCCGTGCAGCAGGCGTTCGCGGACGCGGCCGGGTTCCAGTGCGGCTTCTGCACGGCCGGCATGGTGGTGACGGCCTCGACGTTCACCGAGGCCGACGCGGCCGACCTCCCGCGCCTCCTGAAGGGAAACCTCTGCCGGTGCACGGGGTACCGGGCGATCGGCGACGCGATCTGCGGCGTCTCGAACACGGTGGCCCCGGCCGACGGCGACGCGGCCGGTCGATCGGTGAAGGCTCCGGCGGCGATGCGCGTGGTGTCGGGCAGCGAGCCCTACACGCTCGACTTCCGCAGCACGACGACGCTGCTGCACCTCGCCGTGCTCGGCAGCCCGCACGCCCACGCCCGCATCACGGCGATCGACACGAGCGCCGCCGAGGCCATGCCCGGGGTGCACCTGGTGTTGACGCACCGGGACTCCCCCGCGACCTTGTTCTCGACCGGTCGCCACGAGGACCGCGAGGACGACCCCGACGACGGACTCGTCCTCGACCCCGTGCTGCGGTTCCGCGGGCAGCGCGTCGCCGCGGTCGTCGCCGACGACGTCCGCACGGCGACGAACGCCCTGGCGGCGATCGTGGTCGAGTACGAGCCCCTGCCCGCCGTGTTCGACCCCGAGACGGCGCGCACGCCCGGGGCCCCGTTGCTGCACGGCGAGAAGACCAGCGAGGTGTCGCGCATCGCGTTCCCCGAGCGCAACACCGTGGCCGCGATGCACGACGAGACCGGTGACGTCGAGGCCGGCCTGGCGGCGGCGGACGCGGTGGTCGAGGGAACCTGGCGCACGCAGCGCGTCTCGCACGGAGCCCTCGAGACGCATGCCTCACGCGGCTGGCTCGACGACGACGGACGCCTCGTGATCCGAACGGCGAGCCAGGTGCCGTTCCTCGTGCGGGACGAGCTGGCTCACGTCTTCGGACTGCCACAGGAGCAGGTCAGGGTCTTCGCCGCCCGCGTCGGCGGTGGCTTCGGGGGCAAGCAGGAGCTGATCACCGAGGACCTCGTCGCCCTCGCCGTGCTGCGCACCGGTCAGCCCGTGCAGTACGAGTTCACCCGCGAGGACGAGTTCACGATCGCCCCGACCCGCCACCCGATGCGGGTCCGCGTGCGGGTCGGCGCGACGAGCGACGGGGTGCTGACCGCGCTGCACGTCGACCAACTGATGGACACGGGCGCCTACGGCAACCACGGCGTCGGCGTCATGTACCACTCGGTGCACGAGTCGACCAGCGTCTACCGCTGCCCGAACAAGCGCGTCGACGCCGAGTCGGTCTACACGAACAACCTGCCCTCGGGGGCGTTCCGGGGGTACGGGCTCGGGCAGGTCGTCTTCGCCGTCGAGTCCGCGATGGACGAACTGGCCCGCGAGCTCGGCATCGACCCGTTCGAGCTGCGCCGCCGCAACGTGATCGTCCCCGGCGACCCCATGGTGGTCACCGACCCCGACGAAGAGAGCGACCTGCTGATCGGCAGCTACGGACTCGACCAGTGCCTCGACCTGGTCGAGCAGGCGCTCGAGTCTCCTGCACCCGCGGGCGCGCCTCCTGCCCCCGTCGGCCCGACCTGGTCGACCGGGCGCGGCATGGCCCTCGCCATGATCGCGACGATCCCGCCGCGCGGTCACTTCGCCGACACCTCGATCGAGCTGCTGCCCGACGGCCGCTACGACATCGGCGTCGGCACGGCCGAGTTCGGCAACGGCACCACGACGGTGCACACCCAGCTCGTCGCCTCGGCGCTCGGCACCACGCCCGACCGGGTCGTCGTCCGGCAGTCCGACACCGACGTGGCCCGCTACGACACCGGGGCCTACGGTTCGGCCGGCGTCGTCGTCGCTGGCAAGGCCCTGCTCGCCGCGGCCCACAAGCTGCGCGCGGCCATGGTCGACCGCGCCCTGGCGATCGCAGGAGGCGCGGGTCACGCCGTCGACACCGGCACCGCCCCCGAGGTGGTCGCGGGCGGCGTCGTGGTGCGGGTCGGCCCCGGTGTCGACGCGACCGTCCTCGTCTCGAGCGAGCGGCTGCTGGCCGACGGTCCGCTCACCGCCGACGGGGCCCACGACGGCACCCCGCGCTCGGTGGCGTTCAACGTGCACGGCTTCGAGGTCGCCGTCGACCGGGCGAGCGGCGAGGTGCGCCTGCTGCGCTCGGTGCAGGCGGCGGACGCCGGGGTCGTGCTGAACCCCGAGCAGCTGCGCGGACAGGTCGAGGGCGGCACGGCGCAGGCGATCGGCACCGCGCTCTACGAAGAGATGATGCTCGACGACGAGGGACGCGTGCTGACGACGGCGTTCCGCAACTACCGGATGCCCAAGTTCGGCGACGTGCCCGAGACCGAGGTGCACTTCGCGACCACGCACGACGACCTCGGCCCGCTCGGTGCCAAGTCGATGAGCGAGGCGCCGTACAACCCGGTGGCACCGGCCCTGGCGAACGCGATCCGCGATGCCCTCGGCGTGAGACCGCACGAGCTGCCGATGTCGCGCGACCGTCTCTGGCGCCTCGCCGGCGGGCGCTGAGCCGAGCCGATCGGGCCGGGCCGGGCCGGGCTGAGCCGCCCCGGGCCGGGCCCCGGCTCAGACCTCGCGCTCGGTCACACCGGCCGGTGCCGCGGGTCCGCGCACGGCGTCGTGCGCCGACACGTCACGGTCCGCGCCCTCGTCGCGTGCCTGCACCCGCGGCGAGTTGAGCAGCAGGTTGAGCAGCACGGCGACGATCGCCCCGGCGCTGATGCCCGAGTCGAACACGATCGTGAACCAGGTCGGGAACTGCGCGTAGATCTCGGGGCTGACCGTCGGCAGCAGACTCACGCCCAGGGCGACCGCCACGATCAGGATGTTGCTGTTCGTGAACCGCACCGTCGACAGCGTCCGGATGCCGCTCGCCGCGACCATCCCGAACAACGCGACGCCCGCCCCGCCGAGCACCGCCACCGGCACGCCCTCGACGACGGCGCCGAGCGCGGGCACCAACCCGAGTACCACGAGGATGCCGCCCGCCAGCGTCGCCACGTACCGCGACTTCACGCCCGTGATGCTGACCAGCCCGACGTTCTGCGCGAAGGCGGTGTACGGGAACGTGTTGAAGACGCCGCCGATGACGGTCGACAGCCCGTCGGCCCGCAGCCCGTCGGCGAGGCGACGCGGCGTCACCGGCCGGTCGACGATCTCACCCACCGCGATGATGTCGCCGGTGGTCTCGGTCATGATCACCAGGCCGACGATGCACATCGACACGATCGCGCTCACCGGGAAGGTCGGCAGTCCGAAGTGGAACGGCAGGGCGAGGCCGAACCAGGCGCTCTCGCCGACGCCGCTCCAGTCGGTCAGCCCGAACGGCCAGGCGACGAGGGTGCCGACGACGAGTCCCAGCAGGATCGACAGGCGGCGGAGCGCAGGAGGCGCGAACCGCTCGATCAGGATGATCAGCAGCAGGGTGCCCGCGGCGAAGGCGATGTCGAGGGGACGTCCGAAGTCGTCGGAACCCGTGCCTCCTCCGACCCATCCGGCGGCGACGTCCATCAGCGAGACGCCGATGATCAGGATCACCGTGCCCGTGACGATCGGCGGGAAGAACCGCACGAGCTTCGAGAAGAACGGCGCCAGCAGCATCATGAAGACGCCGCTCGCGATGACCGAGCCGTAGATCGCCGTGATGCCGTACTCGCCGCCGATCACGATCATCGGCCCGACGGCGGCGAAGGTGCAGCCCTGCATCAACGGCAGCCGCACCCCGAAGCGCCAGAACCCCACGGACTGCACGATGGTCGCGATGCCGGCCACGAACAAGTCGGCGCTGATCAGGTACGCGATGTCGCCGGGCTCGAGCTGGCCCATGCCGACCAGTGCTCCACCGACGATCAGCGGGACAGCGACCGCCCCGGCGTACATCGCGAGCACGTGCTGCAGGCCGAGCGGGAAGAGCCTCCGCAGCGGGGGGACGCGGTCGACGGGGTGCTTCTCGACGGTGTCGACGGGCGCGCCGCCGGCGGCAGCCGGGACGGACGAGGGCTGGGACATCGGGACTCCTGATCGTGGGGATGCCGGGTGGTCGTCGTCAGAGTACGAAACGCGGGTTTCGTCGCGACGGCACGCGTGTTTCAGGCTCGTGACGTCGGCGCGGGGGGTGCCGATGAACCCGGTTCCGAACGATGCACCCACGAGCAACCGGGTGCATCGTTCGAAACCTGGTGCATCGAGAAGGAGGCGCGGGCTGGCTGCCGAGGATCGGAACAGCACCCAGCCCCATCGCCAGGCAGCGCGACGCGCGGCGCACGCCGCGCCGCGGCCACCTGCTCAGCGGGCGGTGATCGCCCGGACGAGGTGCAGCGTGACGTCCGCCGAGCGCCCGGCAGTGAGGGCGAGGTTCTCGTCGTGCACGTCGTGGGCGTCCGGACCGGCGAGGTCGCTGATGCCGCGCACCGAGACGAACGGCACGTGGTGGACGTGGCAGGTCTGGGCGATCGCCATCGACTCCATGTCGACGGCGTCCACGTCGACGACGTCGGCGAAGGCGCTCCGAACGCCGATCACGCGCTCGGCGGTCATGAACGCGTCGCTGGAGGCGATCAACCCGGGCCGCACGGCCCAGCCGCCGCCCGACACGCTCGACGCGCTCGACGCGCTCGACGCGACACCGTCGCCCGAGGCCTCACCCGCCGTCGATGTGTCGGACGAGACCGACGTGACCGACGTGTCGTAGGCGACCGCCGCCTCCATCAGGGCCGGGTCGGCGTGGAAGCTGGCCGGCATGCCGGGCACCTGTCCCAGCCGGTAACCGAACACGCGCGCGTCGGCGTCGAGGTTGACGTACTCGGAGCCCGCGACGACGTCGCCGATCTCGATGCCGACCCCCATGCCCGCGGCGGTGCCGGCGCTGATGACGGTCGGCACGACGCCCTCGAGCGATCCCGCCCGCACGATGGCCGAGGTGGCCGCCCCGGCCGCGTTGACGAACCCGATGCCGCTCTGCACGAGCAGCAGTTCGACCCCGTCGATCTCGACGACGCGCTGCAGCGACCCGCCGACGGCGACCGGCTCGTCGACGCGCGACGCCCGGGACACGAACGGCGCGGCCTCGTCGGCCATCGCCACGATCACGATGATCGGGGGTGCGGCGAGCGCCGCGACCCCGTCGGCAGGAGGCGCGGCGGGCGGCCCGGTCATCGGGGGACGGTCGACCGCTCGTCGCGGGCCGCGAGGAAGGCGCGGGCGACGCCCTGCGCACCCTCGAGCGTGTGGTTGGCGCCCCAACCGCACTGGACCTCGTTGGCCGCGGGGACCTCGGTGGCGGTGGTGATGTCGGTGAGGGTGCCCTCGATGAGCGACAGGACGTCGTCCATCGCGGGGTCGCCCTGCAGGATCAGGTAGAACCCGGTCTGGCAGCCCATCGGCGAGAAGGCGATGACGTCGCCCGGGCGGTTGCGCGAGTGCTCGGCGAAGAGGTGCTCGAGTGAGTGGACCGACGCCATGTCGAGGTGCGCCTCGTTCGGCTGCGTGAACCGGACGTCGAACTTGGTGATGACGTCGCCGTGCGGCAGCGTCTTCTGGTCGGCGACGCGCACGTAGGGAGCGGCGACGGTGCGGTGGTCGAGGTTGAACGACTCGACGTTCATCTTGGGCTGGGTCACGATGGTCCCTTCGGGGTGCGGGCGGGGCGCAGGAGGCACCTCGGCCCCTGCACCGATCTGTGCGTCCCAACGCCCTGTCGACCCTAGGACATTCCCCCCGCGCCGGTCGGCGTGTGACCCCGCGCGCGGCCCACCGCCCTCTCGGCCCGCGCGGGCTGCGCCGCGCAGCCCGCGCGGCCCGGCTCGGCCCGGCTCGGCTC
>NZ_LHOZ01000036.1:0-19798 GCF_001297205.1 Frigoribacterium sp. RIT-PI-h
GACACGATGCGGAGAAGAGACAGGGCTCGGGTGCCGACGTGCCGCCCGCGAGGGGGACCACCACGGCCAGCAGGATCGCGGCGAGCGCCAGGCCGCGTGGGGGTCTCGAACCGGTCACAGGTGCCCTTCGTCGCGGGTGGCGGCCGCGGGTCGGCGAGCCGTGTCGAGTCTACGGCGTGCCGACCCGCGGGCCGGGAGCACGGGAGCGCCCGGGTGGTCAGAACGGCGCCAGCACCTCGTCGGCGCCGACGGTCGGTGGGGCACCCCAGTCGGCACCGTCGTCCGGGACCGCCGCCCGGTCGGGGTCCGACGAGGACGCATCCGACGCGGAAGCGTCCGAGGGGCCTCCGTGACCGGCCCCGCCGTCGCCCTCCGTCTCGGGTGCAGACCCGCCCTGGTCGGGGGTCGCGGCCGGATCGTCGCCACCCACGGACGACGGCACCACCGGCGCGGCGGCCGGGGCGGACGCGACCCGCCGTTCGAAGGTCGACCTGCCCCAGACGAGGTCGTGCCCGATCGCGTCGGCGTCGACCTCGACCGTCATGCCGCTGCGCTCGCCGGACTCCCACGAGCGGATGCGGACGCGCCCGGTGACGACGACCCGCTGCCCTTTGCGGAGGCTGGCCAGGACGTTGTCGGCGAGCTGGCGGAAGGCCGTGACGGTGTACCAGTTCGTCTCGCCGTCGACCCACTCGCCCTTGACACGGTCGTAGCGCCGCTGCGACGAGGCGAGCCGGAAGCTCGAGATGGAGAGGCCGGACTGCGTGACGAGGGCCCGGGGGTCGGTCGCGATGATCCCTGTGAGGGTGATGGTGTCTGTCATGACGGGAGTCTCGCGAAGGCGGGACGCCCCCGGGACGGCACCCGCGCCTCCTTGTGGAGAAGAACCGCTGGGGCCGCCCGGGGGACGACGCGACAGAAGGTCGTCCGTCGACGACCGAGCCTCAGTGTTCGCGGAACTCGGGGTAGTCGGCGCCCGGCCCCAACGCCGCGAACAGGGCGCTCTTGGCCACGGCCAGGGTCGGATAGACGCCGCCGTCGGCCCCCTTCGCGGACATGCGCACGGCGAAGCCGTCGTCGGTCCGCAGGATGGTGCCGACCGCGCCTGCCGGGCCCACGGCCACCCAGGTCTGTCGGTGCAAGGTGTTCTGGTCACTCATCGTCGAGCGCCCCTTTCCTCTTCTCTCGGTCGGTCGCGCCGGTCGGCGCGGCCCGTCTACGAGGCGAGCACGTACTTCGCGTACGACTTGCGGATCTTCGTGACCTTCGGCAGAGCGACGGCCGTGCAGTAGCCCTGGCCGGGGTTCTTGGCGAAGAAGTCCTGGTGGTGCTCCTCGGCGTCGTACCAGGTGGGCAGCGGCTCGATCGTCGTGACGACACCGCCGTCCCAGGCCTCGGAGGCACGATCGCGGGCCGCCTCGAAGAGCGCCTCCTGCTCGTCGTCGGCGGGGAACATCGCCGAACGGTACTGGGTGCCGACGTCCGCGCCCTGCCGGTTCAGCTGACGCGGGTCGTGCAGGGTGAAGAAGACGTCGAGGACGACGTCGGCGGGGAGCTTCTCGGGGTCGAAGGTGACCGCGACGGCCTCGGCGTGCCCCGTGCGGCCGGTGCACACGTCGTCGTAGCTCGGCTGCACGGTGTCTCCGCCGGTGTAGCCCGAGACCACCTCGGTGACGCCGTCGAGGGTGCGGTAGACCGCGTCGAGGCACCAGAAGCAACCGCCGGCGAGAACGAATGTCGTCATGCCCGTGAACCTACTCCCGTGTCCGGGCCCCGCCCTAGGCTGACCGCATGAGATCACCCTTCACGCCCTACGTCGCCGACGACGCACGGTACTCACGACTCGACTACGTCCGCACGGGCCGCAGCGGGCTCAAGCTGCCCCGCATCTCGCTGGGCTTCTGGAACAACTTCGGTTCGGACCGCGGACTCGAGACCCAACGCGACATCGTGCTCCGCGCCTTCGACCGCGGCGTCACCCACTTCGACCTGGCGAACAA
Source organism: Frigoribacterium sp. RIT-PI-h (assembly GCF_001297205.1). NCBI lineage: Bacteria > Bacillati > Actinomycetota > Actinomycetes > Micrococcales > Microbacteriaceae > Frigoribacterium > Frigoribacterium sp. RIT-PI-h. The sequence continues at coordinate 2,001 of NZ_LHOZ01000036.1, forward strand.
CTACGGCCCGCCCTACGGTTCGGCGGAAGAGCAGTTCGGCCGCATCGCCGCGGCGAACCTGCGCCCCTACCGGGACGAGATCGTGGTCTCGTCCAAGGCGGGCTACGACATGACCCCCGGGCCGTACGGCGACGGGGGGTCGCGCAAGTACCTGCTCAACTCGCTCGAGGCCAGCCTCGGGCGGCTCGGCATGGACCACGTCGACATCTTCTACTCGCACCGCCCCGACCCCGAGACCCCGATCGACGAGACGATGGGGGCGCTCGCGACGGCCGTCCGGCAGGGCAAAGCGCTCTACGCCGGCATCTCGAACTACGACCCGGCGCAGACCGAGGCCGCGATCGACGCCCTGGCGGCCGAGGGCGTGCCGTTGCTGATCCACCAGCCGCGGTACAACATGTTCGACCGCCGACCCGAGCGAGGGCTCTTCGACACCCTGCTGACCCGGGGCGTCGGCTCGATCGTGTTCTCGCCGCTGGCCGGGGGCCTCCTGACGAACCGCTACCTCTCGGGCAGCGCTCCTGCGGGCTCGCGCGCGGCCGAGGGCCGGTGGTTCTCCGAGGACGCCTTCGACGAGACCTACCTCTCGCGCGTCCGCGGCCTGAACGAGATCGCGGAGGCGCGGGGCCAGTCGCTCGCGCAGCTCTCGCTCACCTGGGTGCTGCGCCAACCCGCCGTGACCAGCGCCCTCATCGGTGCCTCGTCGGTGGCCCAGCTGGACGACAGCCTGGACGCGCTCCACGGTGCGGAGCTCACCGAGGACGAACTCGCGGCGATCGAGCCGCTGGCGGTCGACGGAACCGGTCGCTGACGGGACGGCGCGGTGCCGGTCGGTCACCGCGCCCTCCGAGGCGTCCGACCTCGATGTCGGTGGTCACCCCTACCGTCAGGGGTGTTCTCGACAGCATCGGCCGGATGACCTCAGGAGCACCTCATGACCAGCAGCACCCTCGACCACGCGATCGTCCCACCTGCCCCGCACGCTCACGCAGGCGTTCCCCTCCCCGCCCTGCGCTCGACCCGGGGCGGTCTGCAGCTCGTCCAGGTGCACGACGACCTCGCACGGGTGACCCGGCCCGGTGGCGAGATCGTGGGCTACGTCGAGCGCTTCGACGACCCGCAGGGTGATCGGTACCGCGCCAAACGGTTCCTCCCCCGTCAGCGTCGATTCGTCGAGATCGGCGAGTTCTGGAGTCGAGACGACGCCACCGACTGCTTCCGGTTCGCCTGATCCCGATGACGCTCCCCAGGGGCCGTGACGGCCTCCCCGACCGTGGGCTCGCCAGCATGTCGCAGCCGTGCAACCTTCGACCTCGGCTGTAGTGTTCGCCCCATGCAGTGGTGGAACGGTTTCGTCGAATGGCTCTCTTCCGACAACGGGTGGCGTGTCGTCACCGATGCGGTGATCCCCTTCGTCGCCATCGTCGTGGCCGGCGTCGTCGCAGCTCTCATCGGCCGAGCGAGCACGCGACGGGTCGTGTCGTTGCACGAGGACGAGGCGAAAGCGGCGGCGGTCGCGGCCCTCGTCTCGGCGGCCCGCAAGGGTGCCGTCTACAGCTCGCTCGGGGTCGAGGAGCGCACCTACGCCGATCACCTCGGCCACGAAGCCGACGTCCGCCTGCGGCTGCTGCCCGCGACCGGCAGCACCCTCGCCGCCGACTGGGCCGCGCACGAACTGGCCGAGATCAAGCGCAACTCGGCGTCCTTCAGCTTCCAGTCCGAGCAGACGCTGGGTGAACTCCGCGACCGCCTCGTCGAGTGGCAGGACCGCCCCGGGCGGGCCAAGAAGCTGTTCCGCGACGATCTCGCCCGCTGGAAGTACGAAGAAGCCGACGTCGACCGCGACACGGCCGCGAAGCAGAAGGCCTGGGAGGCCGAGCAGCGCGCCGCGGCAGCGACCGAGAAGCGACGCACCGAGGCCTCCGCACCCTCGGGTGCCGCACCCTCGGCAGCGCTCCGCCCCGCGGCCCTCGACGATGCCCCGGTCCGGGGTGGCGACGAGGCCTACCGAGCACCCACGGCTCCCGCCCCGCTGGCCGGACCGTCGCCGGTGTCCGCGCCCGAGGCACCGGCCGTCACGTCGGGTGATGCGTCCCACGACGACACCCGCGACGACCCGATGGACGACGAGCGCTACGAGCAGCCGGTCAGTGCGAGCCAGGTCCGCCGCCGCACGGCACCCGAACCCGCGGACGACTGACCACGTGGACGACGACGCGCCCCCGACCGAGGTCGGGGGCGCGTCGTCGTCGAGGGGGTGTGGCGTGGTGCCCCCGGCAGCCAGCGTCATCAACACAGTGAACCTGCGACCAAGAGATGAGAAGCACCGCGTGGATCATCGGTGGCGTGGTGCCCCCGGCAGCCAGCGTCATCAACACAGTGAACCTGCGGCCAAGAGATGAGAAGCACCGCGTGGATCATCGGTGGTGTGGTGCCCCCGGCAGGAATCGAACCTGCGACCAAGAGATTAGAAGGCTCCTGCTCTATCCGCTGAGCTACGGGGGCGGACCCGTCCACGATACCGTGCCCGGCCCGGCGAGCCGGGTCGGGCACGGCGTCGGTCAACCCAGCGGGCTGGTCAGGTCGTACAGCGTGACCCCGTCGACCTCGGTCGGGCTGAAGTTCGCCTCGACCCACGCCGCGATCTCGCTGGAGGACGAGCTGCCGCCGTTCGACTGCCCGACGGTCCCCCCGACGAACCAGTGGATCTGTCCGTCGGTGACGTACTGCTCGAACTGTTCCAGGGTCGGTGACGGGTCGCTGCCGTTGAACCCGCCGACCGCCATGACCGGGTCGCCGGTCGCGAGCTGGTAGCCCGCCGCGGTGTTCGACCCGACGGCCGCGGCGACCCAGGTGTACCGGTCCGCGTCCGCGCCGACCAGGGCGGCGAGCTCGCCGCTGACCGAGCCCGTGCCGAGCAGCGAGCCGGCTCCGCCCCCGCCACCGGGGAATCCTCGCGTGGCCGTACCCGCGCCTCCTGCGGTGCCGGTGCCGGTGCCGGTGCCGGTGCCGGGACCGAAGGCGGTGCCCGCTCCCCTGCCGGTGCCGCCCGGCAGCTGCGGGGGCGTGCCGCCAGCCGTACCGCCGGGCCCGCCACCCGCGGCACCGCCGCCACCGCCGAACCCGCCTGCGCCGCCACCGCCGAACCCGCCCGTGCCACCCGAGACGGTCGGCCCGGCCGTGACGATCGAGCCGGTGTGGGCGGTCGACACGGTCTCGACCGAGTAGGCCGCCGGAGCCAGCAGGCCGCCCGTGACCAGCACGGCGAGCGTCGCCGCCGTGAGCGCCCGACCCCGTCGCGGCAGCAGCACGAGCACGGCGCCCACCACGGCGAGCGCGACGACGACGTACCGGAGCCACGGGTGCCAGTCCTCCGCCCGTCCGAGCAACACCCAGGCCCAGACGCCCGTGAGGAGAGCCGACGCCGCCAGCACGATCCGCACCCACAGCCGGGCCCGTCGCCGCCACAGCACATCGGCCGCGACAGCGAGGGTCACCGCGATCGCCGGCGCGAGGGCCACCGTGTAGTACGCGTGGAAGATGCCGGACATGAAGCTGAAGACGAGGGCTGTCAGCACCGTCCAGCCACCGAACAGCAGCAGGGTCGCCCGACGGGCCGAGGTCCGGTGTCGCCTGCCGAGCAGCACGAGTGCCGAGACGCCGATCACGAGGGCGGCGGGAAGCAGCCAGGTGATCTGGCCTCCGAACTCGCCCGTGAAGAGCCGGGTGATGCCGGTCTCGCCCCACATGCCTGTCGTGGCCGCGCCGGTGCCACCGCCCCCGCCCGTCACGCTGCCGGTCTCGTCGCCCGTGAGCCGTCCGAGGCCGTTGTAGCCGAAGGTCAACTCGAGGAACGAGTTCGTCTGCGAGCCACCGACGTACGGCCGCATGCTCGCGGGCACCAGCTCGACGAGGGCGACCCACCAGCCGGCCGACCCCACGACCGCACCGAGCGCGGCCAGCAGGTGCAGCACCCGCTTGCGCAGCAGGACGGGCGCCGCGACGAGGTACACCCCGGCCAGCACGGGCAGGATGACGAACGCCTGCAGCTGCTTGGTCAGGAAGCCGAAGCCGATCGCCACGCCGGCCCAGACGACCCAGCGGATGCGGCCCGTCTCGACGCCGCGCAGGGTCAGGTACGTGGCAAGGGTCAGCAGCAACACGAGCAGCGCGTCGGGGTTGTTGAAGCGGAACATCAACACGGCGACCGGGGTCAGCGCGAGGACTCCGCCGGCGACGAACGCGGCGACGGCCGAGAAGTGCCGCCGCACCGTGGCCCAGACGAGGCCGACGGTCGCGACGCCCATCAGGGCCTCGGGCAGCAGGATGCTGAACGACGACAGCCCGAACACCCGGACCGACAGCGCCATGACCCACAGGCTCGCGGGCGGCTTGTCGACCGTGATCGAGTTCGCGGCGTCGGAGGAGCCGTAGAGGAAGGCCTCCCAGTTCTGCGAACCGGCCTGCACCGCGGCCGAGTAGAACGAGTTCGCCCAGCCGTTCGCCGACAGGTTCACCAGGTAGAACGCCCCCGTGGCGACCAGCAGCGCGAGGAACGCCGGACGCTCCCACCGTGCCGCGTCCTCGCGCCCGCGCACCAGACGGCGAGCGAGCGAACGGAGGCGCGGGCCGGCCGAGCCGGACGGCGAGCGTCGGTCGCTCAGCAGCACCGGCGTCGTCCCGGCGCTCATCGACGGACCGCCGTGACGTCGTCGTCGCCGGCCACGGCGGCGAAGCGGGTGGTGAGGTCGGACACGGGGTCGGTGACGCCGACCCGCTCGTCGGCCGGTCCCGGCGTCACGTGCGTCGCCTCCGACCGGAACACCCAGACGCGCAACAGCACGAAGCGCAGCACGGTCGCGACGAGGTTCGCGGCCGTCAACACGAGCAGCTCGGCCTGGGCTCCTGCCGCGGGCGCCGCGGCGTGCAGCACGACGAGCGACCCCGAGGTCAGCGCCCAGGCGAGCGCGAAGACCATCAGCCCTTGCAGCTGGTGTCGCGCCACGCCCGACGCTCCCCTCACCCCGAACGTGAACCGCCGGTTGGCGGCCGTGTTGACCACGGCCGTCACGAGCAACGACACGGAGTTCGCCGCCTGGGCCGGCACCACCTGCTGCGCGACGAGGTAGAGCAGCGCGTACGCGGCGGTCGAGGCGACCCCGACGACGCCGAACCGCACGACCTGCGAGAAGAACGTCGGAGGCGCGGGCGGCTCGAACGGACGCCTCCCGATCGCGTCGTACACGGCCTGGACGGGGATCGTGCCCCGGGCGATGCCCGAGCCCACCCGCAGCATCCCCCGGAGGTCGGCGGCGGCCGTGGAGACGATGTCGACCGAGCTGTCGGGGTCGTCGATCCAGACGACGGGGACCTCGTGGATGCGCAGACCCGAGCGCTCGGCGAGGATCAGCAGTTCGGTGTCGAAGAACCACCCGGTGTCCTCGACGAGGGGCAGCAGTCGCGCGGCGGCCTCGCGCCGGATCGCCTTGAAGCCGCACTGGGCGTCGCTGAACCCGACCCCCATCGTGCGACGCAGCAGGAAGTTGTAGCTGCGCGAGACGAACTCCCGCTTGCCGCCGCGCACGACCCGCGACGACCGGCTCAGCCGCGTGCCGATCGCGAGGTCGGAGTGGCCGGAGAGCAACGGTGCGACGAGCGGGCCGAGCGCCGAGAGGTCGGTGGAGAGGTCCTCGTCGAGGTAGACCAGCACGTCGGCGGGCGAGGCCGCCCAGACCTGCTTGAGGGCACGGCCTCGGCCCTTCTCGGCGAGGTGGACGGCGGTCACGCCCGTCAGGCGTCGGGCGAGGTCGTCGGCGAGGGCCGACGTGCCGTCGGTGCTGGCGTTGTCGGCCACGGTGATGCGCCAGGTCTCGGTGACGTGGCGTTTCAGATGGTCATGGAGGCTCGTGATGCTGGCCTCGAGGGTGGCGACCTCGTCGAAGACGGGCACCACGATGTCGAGACGCAGGATGTCGGTGTCAGGCATGGGACCACGATCGGTCGCCACCCCATCAGCGGCCTCGCACCAGTCGATGGCGACGCCGCAGAGATCCTATGAGCCTTCGATGACGGGTGCGCCGCGATCAGATCGCGAGGGACAGGGCCCCGAGCAGGCGGTCCAGCGTCGGCACTCCCGGCGAGCGGAACACGACCTCGCCGTCGTCCCGTGTGATCACGATGGTCGGCGTGCTGCGGACGTCCCGCCGTTCGGCAGCCTCCGGCCGGGCCGCGACGTCGGCCTCGTCGCCGCCGGGGGAGGGCACGAGCGCGCCCGCCTCGGCCACGACCGCCCTGGCCGCGTGGCAGGGACCGCAGAAGGCGGACGTGTACAGCTCGAGCATCATGCCGGGGACAACGAGGAGGCGCGGGGGAAACTTCCCCCGCGCCTCCTGCGGTCTCGTGCGTGGTCGCGGCCGGAGCCGCGGACGTCAGTTGTCGCGGTCGTCGTTGCGGTCTTCCGGGTCGTCGACCGGGTCGCTGTCCTCCGCGTCGAGGGAGTAGTGCACCTGCAGCTGCTCACCGACCATCTTCGCCTCGGTGGCGGTGTAGACGATGCCGGTCTCCATGCCGTCGATCAACACGAAGTCGGTGATCTGCTCGTCGTACGAACCGTCGGTGCTGATGCGGGTGTCGGTGGAGCCGTCGCTCGGACCACCGTCGAAGAAGACGACGTACTCGGAACCCTCGGCCACGGTGGGCTTGCTGTCTGTCATGCCCACAGGTCTACCAGGAGGCGCGGAGTCGGCGCCCAGCTTCCCTTCGCCGAAACAGATAGCCAAGCTATATAGCTTGGCTATACACTTGGCGGATGACTTCCCAGCCGACAGACATCTTGGAATCCCTCCTGACGTCGACCCATCGCCTGACGCGCATCGCCGCGCAGGAGACCGGCCGCACCACCTCACCCGCCGTCTGGCGGACGCTCTCGATCCTGACGACCGACGGCGAGCTGCGCGTCGGCGACCTCGCCCGGGCAAGCCGCGTCTCACAGCCGACCATGACCAAGCTCGTGCGGGGGCTCGCCGACGACGAGCTGGTGAAGCGCATCGCCGACACCGACGACTCCCGGGCCTGGCTGATCGCCATCACCGACAAGGGCACGGCGGCCCTCACCGAATGGCGGGGGCAACTCGCCGACTCGCTCGGCGGCCTGTTCGCCGACCTCGACGACGACGAGTGGGCCGTGCTCGAGCACGCGACCCGCCTGCTGGCCTCGCGGGTCGGCACCCGTGCCGACGTCCGCGCCGACACCGAGGCGGTGTTCGCGTGAGCGCGCCCGCCTCCGCCTCCGCTCGCACCACGCCCGAACCGAAGCCGAGCATCCTGAAGCAGCCGACCGCCGTGTGGGCCATCGCCTTCGCCTGCGTCGTCGCCTTCATGGGCATCGGCCTCGTCGACCCGATCCTCCCCGCCATCGCGGAGTCGCTGAAGGCCAGCCCGACGCAGACCGAGCTGCTCTTCACCAGCTACCTCGCCGTCACGGGCGTCGCGATGTTCTTCACCAGCTGGGTGTCGAGCCGACTCGGCGCCAAGCGCACCCTGCTGATCGGGCTGGCCCTGATCGTCGTCTTCGCCCTGCTCGCCGCCACCAGCGGCGACGTCTGGTCGATCATCGGCTTCCGTGCCGGCTGGGGGCTCGGCAACGCCCTGTTCATCTCGACCGCGCTCGCGACCATCGTCGGGGCGGCGTCCGGCGGAACGGCCTCGGCGATCATCCTCTACGAGGCGGCACTCGGCCTCGGCATCGCCATCGGCCCGCTGATCGGCGGCCTGCTCGGCTCGGTCAGCTGGCGCGGCCCGTTCTTCGGTGTCACCACGTTGATGGCGATCGCCTTCATCGCGATCGCGCTCTTCCTGAAGGGCGACGCCATGGCGAAACCCACGCCGACAGCGCTCTCTGCACCGTTCCGCGCCCTGGGCAACCCGGCGCTCGGCGCCCTCGCCGCGACCGCCCTCTTCTACAACATCGGCTTCTTCGTCCTGCTCGCCTACACGCCCTACCCGCTCGGCTTCGGCGCGCTCGGCATAGGCTTCACCTTCTTCGGCTGGGGAGTCGGCCTCGCGATCACCTCCGTCTGGGTCGCCCCGCTGCTGACCGCACGCCTGCGCCGGACGACCGTGCTGCGCATCACCCTCCCCCTGCTCGCGCTCGACCTCGTCGCCGCCGCGGTCGTCGTCGGGACGCCGGCCGCGCTCGTGGTCTGCGTCGTCGTCGGCGGCCTCGTGCTCGGCGTGCTCAACACCGTGCTGACCGAGTCCGTCATGGAGGCCACCGACCTGCCCCGCTCGGTCGCATCCAGCGCCTACTCGGGCGTGCGCTTCCTCGGCGGCGCCGTCGCCCCGCCCGTCGCCACCCTGCTCGCCGACACGATCGCCCCGAGCGCCGCCTACGTCTTCGCCGCCGCGAGCGTCGCCGTCGCCTTCGTCGTCGTGGTGGCCGCGCGCGGCGCCCTGCGCCGGGTCGACGACGGCCCCGAACCGGCTCGCGTCGAGGCCGAGGCCATCGGAGCCGGCGAGGCGATCTGACCGACCCGAACCGCGCCTCCTACACGGGTCCGGGGGCAGGAGGCGCGGTGCCGGAAGGGCACCGGACTAGACTCGCGGAATGGCTACGAGCAACGACCGACTGGTCTGGATCGACTGCGAGATGACCGGGCTCGACCTCTCGGTCGACGAACTGGTCGAAGTGGCCGTGGTCGTGACCGACTTCGACCTGACGCCCGTCCACCCTGGCTTCACGATCGTCATCAGACCCGACCAGTCCGCCCTCGACAACATGGGCGAGTTCGTCACCGAGATGCACCGCTCGTCGGGCCTCATCGACGAGATCCCGAACGGCGTCAGCCTCGCCGAAGCCGAGTTCGAGGTGCTGGAGTACATCCTCAAGTACGTCCCCACCGAGCAGCACGCCCCCCTCGCCGGCAACACCATCGGCACCGACCGGGCCTTCCTCGCGAAATACATGCCCCGCGTCGACAGCCACCTGCACTACCGCAGCGTCGACGTGTCGTCCATCAAAGAACTGGCCCGCCGCTGGTTCCCCCGCGTGTACTTCAACGCCCCCCAGAAGCACGGCGGCCACCGCGCCCTCGCCGACATCCTCGAGTCCATCCGCGAACTCGAGTACTACCGTCGCGCCGGCTTCGTCGCCGACCCCGGCCCCACCACCGAAGACGTCCAGGCGATCTCGAAGGCCGTCGTGGACGAATGGGCCCCCAGGCTGTAGTAGAGTCTTCTCGTTGCGATCGCCTCGGCAGTCGCGCATGGTGGGTATAGCTCAGCTGGTAGAGCGCCTGGTTGTGGTCTAGGAGGCCGCGGGTTCAAGCCCCGTTACTCACCCGAATGGAATCCCCTGCCCTCCGATGGGCAGGGGATTTTTCGGGCTCTGGCGCCTTCTGGTCGTGGATGCGCGAGCGCATCCACGACGTCGTCGGTCAAGACATTGATGCGCTCGTCACGGTCGCGGCCTGCCCTCCGATGGGCAGGGGATTTTTCGGGTTCCGGCGCCTTCTGGTCGTGGATGCGCGAGCGCATCCACGACGTCGTCGGTCAGGACATCGCTTCGCTCGTCACGGTCAAGACATCGCTTCGCTCGTCACGGTCGCGACATTGCTTCGCTCGTCACGGTCGAGACATCGCGAGGGAGACGTCGCTTCGCTCGTCGACTCTGGGGGCCGGGGCGTCGGCGTGGGAGGGTGGTGACGTGGACGACGAACGGCAGGCAGCGGGCATCGACCCGTCGGAGGTGAGCGCGGAGGCGTTCGACGCGATGGTGGTCGACCAGCTCGATCTGCTGCCCGACGACATGGTCGACGGGCTCGACAACGTCGTCTTCGTCACGGAAGACCGCCCCGACGACGGCACGCTCGACCTGCTCGGCCTCTACGACGGCGTCGCGCTCACCGAACGTGGCCAGTACGGCTTCGGCGAGCTGCCCGACCGCATCATCCTCTACCGCGAACCGCACCTCGCCGCCGTCGACGACCTCGACCAGCTCGCGGACGAGATCCACGTCACGCTCGTCCACGAGATCGCCCACTTCTACGGCATCGACGACGAGCAACTGCACGAGCTCGGCTGGGCCTGACCCTCCACCACCACGTCCGCCAGCGAGGCCGGGTCCTCCGAAACCAGGTGGGCGTCCTCCTGTTCGGCCCACACGTCCCACCACGGCTCGTACGTCGTCCCGTCGCGGGCCAAGGCACGAGCACGCCGGGCCACGGCGTCGAGCTCCAGCCACACGCGGACGTCCACGAGCGACGAGGAGGCGCGGGTCAACGCCCCGGCCCCCTCGACGATCAGCGAGACGGCCGGGTCGAGCACCTCCCACGCCGCCGCGCGGTCGTGCTCCCAGTCCCACCGCCGCCATCCCGGGGCGACCGGCGACAAGATGGACGTCTCGACCACGCGGGACGCCGCCTCGAGGCCGTGCCACCCCGGGTAGACGTCGTCGAGGTGCACCAGACGCACGGGTCCGAGCCGGTCGACGGGCCACGCGGCGGCCACCGCACGGCCGAGCGTGGTCTTGCCCGAACCCGAGCGGCCGTCGATCACCACGACCACGCGACGCGAACCGACCCGCGCCTCCTCGGCTCGGCGCAGCAGGGCCCCGACGGCGTCGTCGACGGCGACCCGCTCAGGCAAGGACGAACTCCCACGTGCCGGCCAGGACGGCCGCGGTCACCGAGGTGGCGGCGATGACGACGCCGAGGGCGACGAGCACGCCGTCCCGCGCGCCGAACGAGGACGGCCTCGCCCAGGTGCGCGGGGTGTCGCTGCCGAAACCCTTGGCCTCCATGGCGGTGGCGAGCTTGCTGCCGCGCCGGACCGACAGCACCAGCAACGAGAACGCCTGTTGCCCGAAACGCCTGAGGGCCCCGACCGGACCACCCGAGTCCGCGACGCCCCGGGCGCGACGGGCCAGGGCGAGCTGCCGCCAGTCGTCCATGAACAGCCCGACCAGGCGCAACCCGGCGAGGCCCCCCAGCACGAAGCGTGCGGGCAGTCGCAGCACCTGACCGAGACCGTCGGCGAGGTCGGTCGGGTCGGTCGTCGCGAACAGCACGATGCCGGGCACCCCGACGGCGAGGATGCGCAGGCCGATCGCCCCGGCGAGGGCCAGGGACCCCTCGGTCACCGACAGGAACCCCCACTCGACCACCGACGCCCCGCCGTCGCGTCCGTAGAGGGCGATGGTGACGACCGACGTCGGGGCGGCGATCCAGAGCGGTGCCGTGCGGGCGAGCAGCTGCCGGGCGGACAGACCGGCGAAGGGCAGCAACAGCGCCGCGAGCAGCAGCGCGGTGCCGGCCGAGACCCAGTCGATCGAGAGCAGCAGGGCGATCGCGAGCACGACGGCGGCGAGGAGCTTGGCGACCGGGTTGACGCGCCCGACGACGCCGGTCGCCACGACCGGGGTGAGGACGCTCATCGGCGCACCTCGGCGGGGTCGGTGCGGCGGGCGTGTGCGCTCAGGTCGAGCACGTCGTCGGCGAGGGTCGACGCGAACTCGGCGTCGTGGGTGACGGCGACGACCGCCCGGCCCTCGTCGAGCAGCTCGGCGAGCAGGGTCACGAGTTCTCGCCAGGTGCGGGCGTCCTGCCCGAAGGTCGGTTCGTCGAGAACGAGCATCGAGGGGCGTGACGCGAGGACGGTCGCGACCGAGAGCCGTCGCTTCTCACCGCCCGAGAGCGTGAACGGGTTCGCGCCGGCGAGGTGGTCGAGCCGCAGCCGGTCGAGGAGGAGGTCGACGCGCGACGCGACGTCTCTCGACGACGCGCCCAGCGCCTCCGGACCCACCGCCAGCTCGCGGCGGACGGTCGCCGTCAGGAACTGGTGCTCAGGGTCCTGGAAGACCGTGCCGACACGGGTGAGCAGCTGTCGGGGCTTCCAGCGGATCGGAGACGGGCCGGCCCCGTCGGCGAACGACGGCGTGGCCTCGAGGGCACCCGCGACGGGGGCGGGCAGCCCCGCGGCGGGGGGGGGGGGCGACGGCTTGCCCGAGCCGTTCGGGCCGGCCACCGCGGGCGCGCGCCCCGCGGTGGCGGAGAGGTCGATGCCCGCCGCGACCGCGCGACCCTTGGGCCCCTTGTGCCCCACGTCGAGTCCCCTCGCCGAGAGCAGCAGGTCACCGGTCGTGCGCGACCGGACGGGCGCAGGAGGCGCGGCACCGGGGACCCACACCCCCGCGTCGACGAGGCGGTCGCGTTCGGCGCGCAACACGTCGTCGGGTCGACCGTCGGCCAGGACTCCCCCACCGGCGTCGAGCACGACGACGCGGTCGACGACGGGCAGCCAGACCGACACCCGGTGCTCGACGACGACGAGCGTCGCCCCGGAGTCGGCGACGACGCGGGCCACGGCGTCACGCACCTCGACGACGCCTTCGGGGTCGAGGTTGGCCGTCGGCTCGTCGAGGAGCAGCAGGCCCGGCCGCATGGCGAGGGCCCCCGCGAGTGCGAGCCGCTGCTTCTGGCCGCCGCCCAGCTCGGAGGTCGACGCGGACAGCGGCAGGTCGAGTCCCACGGCGTCGAGGGCGTGCCCGACGCGGCGCCAGATCTCGTCGCGGGGCACGCCCAGGTTCTCGCAGCCGAAAGCGACGTCGTCGCCCACCCGCGCGAGGACGACCTGCGAGGCGGGGTCCTGGAGCACGAGGCCGACCCGGCCGCGCTGCTCGGCGGGGGTGCGGCCGTCCACCAGCAGGTCGCCGGCCTCGTCGCCCTCGTCGTCGCCGCCCAGCACCCCGGCGAGACCGGCGAGCAAGGTCGACTTGCCCGCGCCGGACGCACCGAGCAGCAGGACGCGCTCGCCGGGGGCGACGTCGAGGTCGAGCTCCGAGACGGCGGGCAGTCGTCGGCCGGCGTGCCGCCAGCCCCAGCCACGGGCGGTGACGCGGGCACCGTCCCCGGGTGCCCGCCGTCCGCCGCTCGCTCCGCTCACGGGAAGGACCACGAGGAGGCGCGCCTAGACCCGGGCGTCCGCCGAGCGTCCCGAGGCGAACCGGGACAGCGCACCCGTCCGGGCGAGGCCGCGGGCGGCGAGCCACGAGAGCAGGCCGGCGAGGACGGTGCCCGAGACGACCGAGGTGACGACGTAGATCGTCTTCGACCCGGCGGCGTAGGCGGCCGCCGAGGCGAAGCTCGTGTCCATCAGGCCGACGGCGAGGCCGGCGACGGCACCGGCGAGCAGCACCGTGCCGATCCGCCACGACTTGTAGAGGAAGACCGCGAGCACGATCTCGGCGCCCAGGCCCTGGACGATGCCCCAGATGAGCACCGAGAAGCCCCACTGGGTGCCGATCAGCATCGAGACGACCGCCGCGACGACCTCGGTGTAGACGGCGGCGCCGGGCTTGCGGATCACGATGCCGCCGAGCACCCCGGCGAAGAGCCAGCCGCCGTTGAGGATGCCCTCGAAGCCGCCCGAGAAGCTCAGGACGCTGTCGATGGGTGTGTAGGCCAGGCCCCAGGCCCAGAGGACGACGCCGGCGGCGACCCCGATGACGCTGGCGACCACGATGTCGACGACGCGCCAGCGCCGGGTGGGGGTGGTGCGGGCCTTCGGCGTGAAGCCGGTCGAGCTGTCGCGAGCCGCCGTGGAACGGTTTTCGGGCGTGGACGTGGACATCTGTTCTTCTCCTCCCTGCGCTGGCATGACCCAGATCAGGTTCGACGGTCGAAGCGTGGTTCGCTTCCTCTCAGCCCGGCTCACCGGACTCCCGTGTGTTGTGGGGTCGATCATAGCGCCGACCCCGGCCGGCGTGGCCGCGCCTCCGACGACCTGTCGAGGCGCCTATCGTGGCGGGATGAGTCGGCCTCCCGTCGCACCCCCCCCGCCTCCGGCTCCCCCGCCGGCCCCGACTCCGGCGCGACGACACCACCCCGCCCGGCTCGTCCTGCCGCTCACCTCGGTGGCGCTCGTCGTCGTCACCGGGGTCGTTCCCTTCGTGGTCCTCCAGCCGATGATCCACTCCTACCGCGGTGACGCGGCGGCCTACGGCATCCCCGCCTTCGGCGTCGCGACGGTGGCGTCGGTCCTGTGCTGGGTCCTCGCGATCGTGACCGTCGTCGTCGGCGTGGTGTCCCCCGCCCTGCGCCAGCGCCTGAAGGGTCTGCCCATCACCGCCGTCACCCTGGCGGTGCTCATCGCCGTCGCCGATCCGTTCGCCTACCTGCTGATCGCCCTGTCGGCCGACGCGTACTGACGCATCAGAGCCCGGCGGCCTTCCGGACGAGCGCGGCCACGGAGGCGCGGGTCGCGTCGTCGTCGCTGGTCACGGCATACGAGGTCGGCCAGAGGGTGCCGTCGTCCAGCTGGGCGCCGTCCTGGAAGCCGAGGGTCGAGTAGCGCGTGCCGAACTTGGCGCCCGGCTGGAAGAAGACGACGGCCTTGCCGTCCTCCTTCGCGTAGGCGGGGAAGCCGTACCAGGGCTTGGGGGCGAGGGTCGGGGCGTGCTCGGCGCCGGCCTCGTGCACCATCCGGGCGATCGGCCGCTCGACGTCGGTCATGGCCGCGATGGCGTCCGCGGCATCCTGCGCCTCGGCGGCCGACTTGTCGGCGAGCTTCTGGCGCTTCGCCTCGGCCCGCAGCTCGGCGGCGCGTTGCTTCATCGCGGCCTTCTCTTCTTTGCTGAACCCGGCGTCGGCCATGATCGTGCCCTTCTCGTGCGTGCGTGCGTCGGCTCGGTCGGGCCTGCGTACGCCCCATGGTGACAGGCAGGATGGTCGGCATGCACCTGAACCTCACGACCACCGGCGACGGCGCCCGCCACGTCGCCCTCGTCCACGGGCTCGGCGCCGACGGCGCGACCTGGAAGCCGATCGTCGACCGGTTCGTCGCGACCGGTTCGTACACGGTCACCACCCTCGACCTGCGGGGTCACGGTGAGAGCGACCGGGCGTCGTCGTACCGGCTCGACGAGTTCGCGGACGACGTCGCCTCGGCCCTGCCCCGGGGCCTGCACGGTGTCGTCGGGCACTCGCTCGGTGGCTCGGTGCTCGTCCGCGCCGTCGAGCGGCTGCAGCCTCGGACGGCCGTCTACCTCGACCCGGGGTTCTCACTGGCCCTGCCGACGACGGGCCTCGCCGGACGGTTGTTCTGGGCCGTGCCGACCGTGACGATGGGCGTCGCGGCACTCGCCCAGGCGCGGAAGGGTGCGCGACTGCGCGCCGGGTACGACGACGCGACCCGCGCCTCCTCGGACCAGGCCCGCGCCCGGTTCGACTCGGGCATGGCGACGGGCGTGTTCCGCGATGTCGCGTTCCACCCGGTCGCGACGACGGCGCCCGCGGTGCCCTCGGTCATCGTGCTGTCCGACGACTCCCCCGCCGTCGTGCCGGAACGGCTCGTGTCGGGCTACCAGCAGGCCGGCTGGCAGATCCGCCGCCTGCCGGGCGTGCACCACGACATGCAGCTCGAGGCACCCGACCGCACCTTCGCCCTGCTGGCCGAGCTGCTCTGAGTTCCGCGGTCGGTCAGGCCTTGGGCAGGGCGTGACCGTCGGCGTCGAGGTGGTCTCGCCACGATCGCCTCGCCGTCCAGCCGAGCAAGCGGCCGGCCTTGGCGGTCGAGATGCCCGACGCGTCGACCCGGTCGAGCTCGCGCAGCTCGATGCGGTCGCCGTGGTGTTCGCGCAGGGTGGCGGCGAAGTCGTGGCCGCCGGCGTTGTCAGCTGCGGCGATGTAGAAGACCTCGTGACCCGGCAGGTCGGACTCGGCGGCCAGCAGGAGCGCGTCGGCGAGGTCGTCGGCGTCGATGTAGCTGCCGAAGTTCGCACTCTCGGGGTCGGCCTCGCGCACCTGGGGGCCGAGGTTGGCCTCGTAGTTGGTCTCGTCGTGCACGGTGCTCGGGCGGATCGAGATCGCGCGCAGGTCGGAGCGGCGGACGGCGGCGTCCATCAGCTGCTCGCCGAACGCCTTCGAGAGGGCGTAGGGGTCCTGCGGGTGCAGCGGGTGTTCCTCGTCGACCGGCACGTAGTCGGGCAGGAAGGGCCGTTCGGGGAAGAAGTTGCCCACGATGCTCTCGCTCGACACGTTGACGAAGCGGGGCACGCCGAACCGCACGGCCGCCTCGACCAGGTTGAACGTGGACATCAGGTTGGTCTGGAAGACGACATGGGCCGGATGCGCGGTGGGCTGAGGGATGGCCGCGACGTGGACGACGACGTCGGCCCCCGCGACGACCGAGAAGGCGGTCCCTGCGTCGGTCAGGTCGCCCATCACGTACCGGCCGGGTTCGTCGACGCCCGTGTCGAAGACGGGCCGGACGAGGTCGACGCCGAGGACGTCGTGCCCGGCCTCGACGAACCGGCGGACGGCGGCGCGGCCGACCTTGCCGCGTGATCCTGTGATGACGACCTTCATGACGCGCTCCCTCGATCGAGGGATGCGCCGAGGGCCGGAGCATCCACCCGGACGACGCTACGCCTCGCAGCCCCCAGGAGGCGCGCTCGGCCCCCTGAAGGAGACGCGCGACGGCGCTCAGGACGAGACGTCGACGGCCGGCGAGGGCGGGGACGACCGGTGGTGACATCCGTCACACGATGTGGTGACGCCTCGGCACTTCTCGAGGCCGTCGCCCTCTGGTGTGCTTCCGGAGGAGCGTTCGGACCCGACTGGAACGCCCGGAGAGAGGACCTCGTGCGTACGTCCCTGAAGGTGACCCTGTGGACCGTCGGTGCCCTGGTGGCCCTGCCCGTCCTGACGCTGGCGACCACGTCGATCGTCAACGTCGTCGCCACGAGGTCGGAGCTGGCCGCCATCACCTCGTACGGCGAGCTCGTCCCCGTCGACGGGAAAGAGATGAACGTCGTCGTCAGCGGGTCCGGACCGGACACGATCGTCCTGCTGCCGGGCCTCGGGACGGCGGCACCGGGCCTGGACTTCCAGCCGCTGATCTCCGAGCTCGACGACACCCACCGTGTCGTCGCCGTCGAGCCGTTCGGCACCGGGCTGAGCGACCAGACCGACTCCCCCCGCACGGCGGAGAACATCGCGGGCGAGGTCCACGAGGCACTGCGCCAGCTCGGCATCGACCGCTACGCGCTCGTGGGGCACTCGATCTCGGGCGTCTACGCCCTCGAGTACAGCCGGCTCTACGCGAACGAGCTCACGGCGTTCATCGGGATCGACAGCAGCGTCCCCGACCAACCCGGCGCGGACGACCCCACGCCGACCGACGGGCTCGTCGCCCTGCGAGACCTCGGTCTGCTCCGCGTGGCGGCCGCCGTCGCCGGCGACACCTACGCGGGGCTGCCGTACGACGAGGGTACGAAAGAGCAGATGCGCCTCCTGACGACGAAGAACTCGACCGCACCGACCCTGCTCGACGAGATGGACCACACCGCGAGCAACTTCGCGTCGGTCAGCGGGCGGACGTTCCCGGCGGACCTGCCGGTCCTCCTCTTCGTGGTGCAGGACGGCACCGACGACGACGGCTGGCTCGAGCTGCACGAGAGCCAGGCCGCGAGTGTCGACCGCGGCCAGGTCGTCGCGCTCGACGGAGACCACTACCTGCACCACACGCAGTCGACACGGATCGCCGACGACACCGACGAGTTCCTCGCCGGCTGAGGCAGCACGGGAGGGGTGAAGGTCACGGCGGGGTAACGAAGTCGATGCGTTCCAATCCTTTTCGGGGACGGTGGCGAACCCTGTACATCCCCACCGGGACCAACAGACAAGGAGCTTCACCATGAACGCCTTCACTCGCAAGAACATCACCAAGACCACGCTCGGCCTCGTGGCCTCGGGTGCCCTCGTCTTCTCGCTCGCCGCCTGCTCGATGGACTCCGGTTCGTC
>NZ_LHOZ01000035.1:0-19154 GCF_001297205.1 Frigoribacterium sp. RIT-PI-h
GGGCCGGTGCCGCCATCGCGGCGATCGTGCGGGTCTCGGCGACGCCGCGGGCGGTCCTCCCGGCCCGGTCGGCGAGCACCGCGGGATAGGCGACCGGGTCGGGGGCCGACGACCCGGCCCGGTCGGTGACGTCGCGCACCACGGTCTCGGCCCGGCCCGCGAGGTCGTGCAGCGCCCCCCGGGCGACGGGCGGCACGACGGCGGAGGTGTCGATGAGTTCACGGGCCCGTCGTGCTGCGCGGGCGAACGGAGAGAGCCGACCATGAGCACCACCGACCCCGACGACTTCGTCACCCGCGCCGCACGACGGGCCCGTGAACTCATCGACACCTCCGACGTCGTGCCGCCCGTCGCCCGGGGTGCGCTGCACGACCTCGCGGGCCGGGCCGAGACCGTGGTGCGCGACGTCACCGACCGGGCCGGGTCGTCGGCCCACGACCTGGTCGACCGCGCCGAGGTGATCGCCGACCGGGCCGAGAAGACCGTGCGCGACGTCGCCGAGACCGTCACGATCGCCGCGATGGAGGCCACGGACCAGGCCCACCAGCGCTACCGCCGCCGGGCCCGCGTCACGAACGCCGTCGGCGCCACCGTCATCACGGGGCTGGTCGTCGCGCTCGTCGCGAGCAGGCGTCGGCAGTAGCGCTGCCGACCTGCTGACGCGCCGACCTGCCCCCCCGCCCCCCCGCCGCGAAGTACACATCCCGCCACGGAAAAACATGGCGGGATGTGTGCTTCGTGGCGGCGTGGAGGCGGTCCGAGGGTGAGGAGGCGCGGCGCGGCCGGTCAGTCGCGCGCCGGCGGGTCGGGCAGCACGAGCTCGCGGTCGCCGAGTGGCGCCGACAGGGGCACGTGCACGATGCGGAGTTCGTCCGCGTCGGGCTTCGTCAGCGGGTTCGACGTACCGCAGCGCAACGGCGCACCCTGGAACCGGATGGTCGAGACGCCCGTCACCGCCACCGAGACCTCGTCGGCACCCTCTTCGACGAAGACCGTCCCGGGCTGACAGCTGCCCTGCCGCACGGCGACGACGATGTCACCGTCGGCCAGGTCTCCGCCCAGTTCACCGAGGTCGTCACGCCCGACGACCTTCGCCTGCCACACCGGCAGCCCCTGCTGCTCACCTGTGGATCGCGACATCACGCCGGCCACGCTCGTGGTCTGCTCGACATCGGGGTCGAGGTCGATCTGCAGGTCGCTGTAGGACGAGAAGACGCCGATGTCCCAGGCGTCCTGCAACGACTCGCGCGCCTCCGCTTGTCGCTGCGCGGTGAAGCCCCAGAACCCGAAGCCGATCGAGAGCACGATCAGGATCACGCCCGAGACCCGCGTGTACCTGACCAGGAGGTCGCTCGGCTCGGCCCGGTCGCCGTCACGCACCTGCCAGCGCGAGCCGAACAACATGGCCCGGGGCGGCGCGACCAGGCACCAGACTCCGGCCGACACCCCGACGACGGATATCCATAACATGACCGAACCCTATCCAGTCGGTTCGGACGCCGCGCCAGCCAGCCAGCCAGCCGCCGCCCCCCCGCCTGCCCGCCCGGCCGCCCGCCGGCCAGCCCGCCGACCAACCCGCCACGAAGTGAACATGCCGCCACGGGAAAAGGTGGCGGGATGTTCACTTCGGGGCGGCGTGGCGGCGGGGCGGCGTGGCGGCGTGGTGGCGTGGCGGTGCGCGGGGGGACGGAAGGGGGAGGGGCCGGGCGGGGCGGCCCGGCGTCTGGGGCGCGCCGGCACCGACGTCGGCACGAGCGTCGCCGCGACGACCGGCGCGCCGTCGCTGCGCTCGCGCTCGCGGGCCAACCCCTCGACGACCTCGACGATGCGGGCCGGCTCGGGCGTCGCGGCGAGCAGCTGCTCGAGGTCGTGCAGCGCCTCGAGCTCGACCGGGAACAGGTCGAGCACGCCGTCGCTGACGCAGACGAACACGTCGCCCTCGTCGAGCTGCGAGCGGTGCCGATGCCAGGCGGTGCCCACACCGATCGGCAGGTCGGCCGAGTTGAGACGGTCGACGCCGCCCGCCGCGCGTCGGATGAACGCCAGCCCGTGCCCCGCATCGGCCCAGAGGACGCCGCCGTCGGCGTCGATGCGGGCGTGGAACGACGTCGTGAACTGCGTCTCGGTGTCGTACGCGCTCGTCGTCAACCCCACGGAGGCGCGGTGGAAGGCCTCGGCCGGGTCGCCGTCGTCGACGCTGCTGCGGATCACCGAGCGCACCGCGGCCGCGATCATGCCCGCGCCGACGCCCTTGCCCATCACGTCGCCGACGGTCACGGCGATGCCGGCCGAGGTCGGGTACCAGTCGAAGAAGTCACCGCCGACCTCGCGGGCCGGCACGCACGCCCCGAACACCGCGAAGGCGTCGGGCAGGGTCGAGGCGTCCGGAGGCAGCAGCGACTGCTGCACCACGGCCGCCCGGTTCAGTTCGCGCTCGACGGCGTGCTGCTGGGCCCGCGCCCGTTCGAGTCGCGCCTTCGCCTGACGGGCCAGCTCGTTGACCGCCGCGGCGACCGTCGCGTAGACGATGAGGGCGAACGCCAGGCGGATCAGTTCGCTGGGGCCACGGCCCTCGGACGTGAACAGGTACGGCAGCAGCAAGGTGACACTCGTGCCGACCAGGGGCAGCACGACGTTGCGGCGGCCGGGCCAGGACGCGACCCAGATGACCGCCAGAAGCACGATCGGCAGGAAGACCGATCGCTGGTCGCCCGTGCCGCAGCGCAACAGGCCCACGGCCACGAAGTCGGCGGCGGGGGCGAGCACCACCCACCGGCGCAGCCCGGCGTGCCGGGCCATCCGGGCGGCGAAGGCCAGCGCGGCGCCGGCCCCGCGACACCGAGCCACATCGTGACGGCGTCGGTGACGATCAGCCAGGGCAGGGTCGCCCGGAGCGCCGCGGCCAGCACGATGAGCAGGGCGCTGAACGACTGCCGGAACAGCGGCACCTTCTCGAGGGGGACGCGCCGCAGGGCCGTGTTGAGTGCTCGCCCGACCGCCTCGGCACCCTCCGTCACGCGTCCCATGCCGATCCCCTCGCCCCTGGATCGTCCGTCGACCACAGGTGTCGTCTTGCCTCGTCGTCCCCCCGACGCTACAGGGTGCGGCCGACGGAACCGAGGACCCGAGGAGGCGCGGGGTGGGCACGACGGGCACCGCGCCTCCTGGGGGCGAGGCGTCGTCCCCAGGCGACGCCCGGGTCGTTGTGTGGTGGGGGCGGGCGATGGTTGGGTGGTGGCATGAGCGCCGTCGACGTCCTCAGCCGCCTCTCCGAGATTCATGTGCTGCCCGTGGTCGTGATCGACGACCCGGGGCAGGCCGTCCCGCTCGCCCGCGCCCTCGTCGCGGGGGGCGTGCCGTGCGCCGGGGCGACCCTCCGCACCCCGGGCGCGATCGAGGCGCTCCGGGCCATGGCGGGGGTGCCCGCCTTCGTCGTCGGGTGCGGCACGGCACTGTCGGCCGAGCAGGTCGACGCGTCCGTCGAGGCCGGGGCGACGTTCGTCGTCAGCCCCGGGCTCGACGAGTCGGTCGCCGACCGGTGCCGCGCGCTCGGGGTGCCGCACGTCCCGGGCGTGGCCACGGCCACCGAGGTGATGCGGGCACGCGCGGCGGGGTTCACGGTGCAGAAGTTCTTCCCCGCGGCCCAGCTCGGTGGCGCTGCGGCGATCTCGGCGCTCGCCGGACCGTTCCCCGACCTCCGGTTCGTGCCGAGCGGAGGGGCGGGCCTCGCCGAGGCCGCGTCCTATCGCGGGGACGCCGTGCACTCGATCAGCACGAGCTGGATCCCCCCGCGCGACTCCGTCGCCGCCGGCCGCTTCGACCTGGTCACCGACCGTGCCCGGGCGTTCCGCGACGAGGTGACGGCGTGAGCGGGTTCCAGGGCCAGGGCCAGGGTCACGGCCGCGCCCGGGGCTCGTTCGAGCGCGTCGTCACCGTGGGCGAAGGCCTCGCCGTCTTCCGGTCGGGACCCGACGAGCCGCTCTGGCCGGCCGCGCCGGTGGCCGTCGGCACGGGCGGCGCCGAGGCCAACGTCGCCATGACCCTCGCCCACCCGGGCGTCCCGGTCGTCCGGGCCGGCCGGGCGGCCGCCGACCCGCCCGCCCGCCGCATCGTCCGCGAGTTGCGGGCCGGGGGGGTGACGGTCCGCACCGTCGTCGACCCGGACCGCCCCACCGGCCTGCTCGTCAAGGACGTCCGCACCGACGGCCGCACCGCCGTCTCGTACCACCGCGC
Organism: Frigoribacterium sp. RIT-PI-h; assembly: GCF_001297205.1. Lineage (NCBI taxonomy): Bacteria > Bacillati > Actinomycetota > Actinomycetes > Micrococcales > Microbacteriaceae > Frigoribacterium > Frigoribacterium sp. RIT-PI-h. The sequence continues at coordinate 4,234 of NZ_LHOZ01000035.1, forward strand.
CGGCAGCGCGGGTAGCGCCCTCACCGCCGCGGACGTCGACGCGCTCGACCTCGACCTCGCCCCCGGCACCCTCGTGCACGTCACCGGCATCACCGGCTGCCTCTCGGACTCGGCCGCCGAGTCCGTCCGGCATCTCGTCACGCGGGCCCGCGAGGCCGGCGCCCTCGTCTCGTTCGACGTCAACCACCGGCCGCGCCTGTGGGGTGATCGGCCCGCCGCCGAGGCGCACCGCGAGCTCGCCGAGGCGGCCGACCTCGTCGTCGCGAGCGTCGACGAGGTGCCGCTCCTCGTCGGGTCCGCGGTCGGGGTCGACACCCGGGCGCCCGGCCTCGAGCCGGCCGAGCTCGCCGCCGACGCGTGGGTCGGGGCGGGCCACCGGCCCGGCGTCGTCGCGGCGGGGGCGGCCGGCGCGTGCGCAGGCGACGGCGGTGACCGGGCCCCGGTCGTCGCACACGAGATCGACGGGGTCGACACCGTCGGCGCCGGGGACGCGTTCGTCGGGGGCTACCTCGCGGGGTGGGCCCGCGGCGAGGTGCTGACCGGGCGCCTGCGGCTCGCGAGTCTGTCGGGGGCCGCGGCCTGTCGGCACGCGGGCGACTGGGAGGGCGCCGTCGACCCTGACGGGCTCGGCGAGGGCCCGGGGTCGGGCGGCGACCCCGTCATCCGGTGACGGAGCGTCGAGATGTCACGAGTGGCCGCTCACCTCCCGAGATGAGCGGCACGTCGTGACGTCTCGCCGAACTCACTCGGTCGGGTCGGGCAGCTGCACGTCCGGGGCCTTCGGTTCTGACGCGACCCGCGCCTCCTGGGCGTCCGCGGCCTCCGGTGCCGAAGGGACCCGCGCCTCCTGCGCTTCCGCGGCCTCCGGAGCCGACGCACCCCGTGCCTCCTGGGCGTACGCGCCGAAGCGCAGCACGTCGGCGCCGTACGACGCGAACAGCCGGGCCAGGTCGTCGACCCGGGCCCGGGACAGCTTCTTCGTCGGACGCGAGGTCAGTTCGCGCACGACGCCGGCGAGCTGGGACCGGTGAGACACGATCGCCGTGGCCGCGCCTCCGTCGGGGGCGTCGCGCTCGGTCGCGAAGACCGTCGCGTCGCGGTGCGAGTAGAACACGCAGGTGTCGAACCAGAGCCGGACGCCGGTCTCGGCCTGCACCCGGTCGGACAACCGCTGCGCCTGCCGCCGCACCTGCGAGGCAGGGGCCTCCCGCCCGAGGTGGGTCCGCACGGTGAGCACGGTCGGGGAGTCCTTCACGACCTGCAGCGCGAACGGCGGCGTCATCGTGCTCTCGTCGAACAGGCCCGCGAACGCCGGGAACACGCTGCTCGGGGTCAGGCCGTCGAAGACGATGCCGTTCCAGCCCTTGTTCTCGATCACCATCACGCCGGTCTCGCCGAGCAGGACGTGGTCGACCTGCGCGACGAACCGCGAGGAGGCGCTGGTCGCCACGGGCACGAAGACCACGTTGGTCAGCAGCACGGCGTCCACGCCCAGCTGACGGCAGGCGTCGGCGATGTCGTCGCGCGAGGTGGCCTCCCACTTGAGGCCGGCGGCGACGAGGTCGCGGGCCTGCTTCGCCTCGGTGAGGGCGGCCTGGCGCTCGGCACCCAGGGTGTCGCGCTCGCGGGCGTGGTCGGCGGCGGCCTGGGCGAGGGCGTCGTCGTGGGCCGCGGCGAGGGCCTCGTGCTGCTCGCGGGCGGCACGGGCCTGCTCGGCGGCGGCGGCCGTCGCGGTGGCCAGGGCACGCTTGGCCCGGGCGCGCAGCACGACGGCGACGACGATCAGGGCGACGAGCAGGACGGCGGCGATGATCCACGGGACGAGGCTCTGGTCGAACGGCATGCCCCCAAGCAGAACACGGGGTTCCGGTGGGGCGCGGGTGCCTCGCCGGGCGAGGCCGGGCCGGGTCAGCCGGGCAGCACTGCGAGCAGGAGGCCTCCGGCCGCCGCCACCGCGACGACGGCCCACGGCGGAGTCCGCCACGCGACCAGCAGCACGAAGCAGACGAGGGCGAGGCAGAACGGCCCCGCACCGGTGATCGCCGTCGTGACGACCGGGTCGTAGAGCGCGGCGGCGAGCAGGCCGACGACCGCGGCGTTCGCTCCGCGCATCAGCGCTCGGACCGACGCGCGGTCGCCGAGGGCGTTCCAGAACGGCAGCACCCCGACCAGCAGCAGGAGCCCCGGCGCGAAGATCGCGACGGTCGCGAGCGCAGCCCCGAGCGCGCCTCCTGGTCCGATGTCGGCCACGGCGCCGAGGTAGGTCGCGAAGGTGAAGAGCGGGCCCGGGACGGCCTGGGCGGCGGCATAACCGGTCAAGAAGGTGTCGTCATCGACCAGGCCCGGCTCGACCAGGGCGGCGTGCAACAGGGGCAGGACGACGTGGCCACCGCCGAAGACCAGTGCTCCGGCGCGGTAGAAGACGTCGACGAGCGCGACCGTGCCGGAACCGGTCGCGGCAGCCAGGACGGGGAGGCCGACCAGCAGGGTGGCGAACACCGCGAGGCAGGCGACGCCGGCGGACCGCGTCACGGGGAACCGGAGGGGCTCGGCGTGGTCGGGCGGGGAGGCCGACGCCGTTCCGACCGTCGGCTCGGTCGTCCGACAGAAGACGAACCCGGCCAGCACCCCCAGCGCGATCGCCGACAGCTGTCCGGCCGGTCCGGTCAGAGTCAGCGCGAGCACGGCGGCGGCGACCGCGATGCTCGAGCGCGTCCGATCCGGGGCGAGGGTCCGGCACATGCCCATGACGGCATGTGCCACGATCGCGACCGCACCGATCTTCAGCCCGGTGACGATCGCCGAACCCACCGGGCCGTCTACCAGCCCGACGCCGGTGGCGACGGCGAACATGACGAGCGCCGACGGCAGGGTGAAGGCGACGAAGGCGACGAGTGCCCCCAGTGGCCCCGCCCGCAGCAGGCCGAGCCCGAACCCGACCTGGCTCGACGCCGGACCCGGCAGGAACTGTGCGAGTGCGACCAGGTCGCCGTACGCTCCGTCGCCCAACCAGCGCCGACGCGTCACGACCTCGGCCCGGAAGTACCCGAGGTGTGCGATCGGACCTCCGAAAGACGTCACCCCGAGCACCGAGAACGCGGACAGCACCTCGCGGACGCGGCTCGGACTGCGGGCCGGGCCACGGGCAGGTCGGCCGCCGGGGTCGGGTGCGCACTCGGTCACGAGGTCATCGTGGCAGGTGACCGCCCGCGCCGCCGCGAGATGTCACGACGTGCCGCTCGACGACGAAGGTGAGCGGCGGGTTGCGTCACCTCGGTGCCACCAGGAGGCGTGGGTCGTCACCCCGGGAGGCCGCGGCCCCGCCACGTGCCCAGCTCGGCGACCTCGCGCCAGCCGAGGCTCTGGTAGAGGCGGCGACCGGCGACGCTAGCGAAGAGCAGACCCGTCGTCGCTCCTCGGGCGGCGGCCCCGTGCTCGAGACCGGCCATGACCCGGCGACCCAGCCCGCGCCTCCGGAAGTCGGGTTCGGTCGAGATGCGGGCGAAGACGACGTGCTCGCCGACCACCGCCGCCTGACCACGGGCGGCGACGACGCCGTCGCCCCCGACCCGCATGTGCACGACCTGGTCGTCGTCGTCGACGATCACCTCCAGGGGCAGCGGCGTCGCCGACACGGGGGCCGTCATCATGCGCTCGGCGTGCGTCACGGCGTCGAGCCGGGCCAGGGTCCGGCGGGCGACGTCGTCGAGGGGGCCGACCACCGAGAGCCAGACGTCGGTCGTGGTCGTCTCGTCGACGAGGCGGGTGAGTTCGGCCGGCGTCGGCTGCGCCACGATGCGTTCGAACGACCGGGTCGCGGCCGCCACCTCGACCCGCCAGGCGTCTCCGTCGCGGCGACGCGCGGCACCGCGCGAGAGCGCCCAGCCCTCGACCCACCGGTCGACGAGCGGGATGAGGTCGTCGGGCGTCTCGATCACCCCTCGAGCGTAGGCCGGGTCGGCCGTCACTATGGGCAGCGAGAGGGCGGCGGCCACGTGGCGAGTGACGGGGGTGGTGGGTAGCGTCGTGACGACGAACCACCCACGCACCACCAGAGGAGCACCTCATGACCTCGACCGGCACCGACCAGCCGCGCCCCCTCCCCGACGACGCCCGGCCCCCCGCCGTGGGCGCACCGCTCGGCGAGTTGTACCGGCACCTCCACCGACACCCCGAGTTGTCGTTCCACGAGGACGCGACGGCCGCCATCGTCGCGGCCGAGCTCACCGCCCTCGGCTTCGACCTGCACACCGGCGTCGGGGGCACGGGTGTCGTCGGCGTCCTGCGCCGCGGGGACGGCCCGACCGTGCTGCTGCGGGCCGACATGGACGGACTGCCCGTCGCCGAGGCCACCGGCCTGGACTACGCCAGCACGGCCCGAGGCACCGACCCCGACGGGCGCGACGTGCCGGTGATGCACGCCTGCGGTCACGACGTGCACGTGACCTGCCTCGTCGGTGCCGCCCGCCGACTGGCGACCGGCGACACCTGGTCGGGCACCCTCGAGGTGCTCTTCCAGCCCGCCGAAGAGCTCGGTGCCGGCGCCCGCGCGCTCGTGGCCGACGGGCTGTTCGACCGCATCCCCCCTCCCGACGTCGTCCTCGGGCAGCACGTCGCGCCGTTCCCGGCCGGTTTCGTCGCCCTGCAGTCCGGCCCCGCCTTCGCCGCGCAGGACGGCATCCGCATCACCTTCCACGGTCGCGGTGGGCACGGGTCGCGCCCCGACACGACGGTGGACCCGATCGTCATGGCCGCGGCCGCGGTGCTGAGAGTGCAGACGATCGTCTCGCGCGAGACCGCTGCCGCTGACCGGCTCGTCATCACGGTCGGCTCGATCCACGCGGGCACCAAGAACAACGTGATCCCCGACACCGCCGAGATCCTGATCAGCATGCGGTCGTTCGACGAGCACGTCCGTGAACGGGCGCTCGCCGCCGTCACGCGCATAGCCGAGGGCGAGGCCGCGGCGGCCGGCGCACCGCAGCCGCCCACGGTCGAGCACTACGAGAGCTTCCCGGCCGTCGTGAACGATCCGTCCGCGGCGGACCGCACCCGCGCCTCCTTGGTGCGTCGTTTCGGCGAGCAGCAGGTCATCTCTCCCGGGCCGGTGACGGGCAGCGAGGACATCGGCATCCTCGCCACCGCGGCCGGTGCCCCGTGCAGCTTCTGGCTGCTCGGGGGTGCCGACCCCGCGTCGTTCGCCGAGGCCGCCTCGCCCGCGGATCTCGCCCGCATCGTCGGACGGCTGCCCTCGAACCACTCGCCGCTCTACGCGCCGGTCGTCGAGCCGACCCTGACGAACGGCATGGACGCACTCGTCGCGGCGGCCCACGAGTGGCTGCTCGACCCCGGGGCACCAGGGGCCAGGGTCCACGGACAGGAGGATGCTAGCTTCCTCTGAACAGACCAGTTGGTTCGCACGGGGGTGTGGTGGGCATGACGACGATCGAGTTCGACTACGGGGTGGCTGACGCGTTGATCGCTGCCGCGGATGGGGCGTCGAGCGGTCTCAGGACGCAGGCGATGGCGAACCGGGTGCAGGTCGAGTCGGCGGTGCTCGACTTCGCGGGTGCCTACGCGACCCTGTTCACCGAGGGCAGCACGGTGCGGTCGGAGGACATGCAGACGCTCGCGGGGGTGCTGTCGGACTTGAGCGGTGCGGTGGGGGAGGCCAAGAGCGATGCCGAGAAGGAGCGGCAACGCCTGCTCGACGTCGACAGCTGGACCGCCCGGGAGGCGGCGCGCGAGCAGCAGCGGGCCGCGGGAGGCTTCTGGGACGATTCGTCGGCGTTCGTCGCCGGGCTGACGGATCCCCGGCCGAGCGACGTCCCGGTGAAGCCGAAGCCCCTCTCGGCGTCGTTCACCGCACGGACGCGTACCCGCACCAGCCGCGGCGGATCGGGCGGCACGTCGTCGGCCGACCCGGACGCTCTGAGGACGTTCGTCGGTGCCAGCCGGGCGGCCGACCTCAGCACGGCCCAGCACGTCATCCAGGTGAAGAACGCCTGGGCGGGTTTCACGTCGTCGTGCTCGTGGGTGCCGATCGAGTCGTCGACGGCGATCACGGGCCTCGATGCGCTGATGACCGAGAACGCGGCCGATGCGACCTGGATCGAAGGCATCGCGGCGGCGTTCGAGACGGCGGGGAGCGGGACGCTCGCGGACGTCCGGCTCGACGGCGTGGCGGTCACCGCGGCGTCGCCGGAGTTGACCAAGCTGCTGCAGCCCGGCCTCACCCCAGCGGAGGTCGCAGAGGCCTACGCCGAACTGCCGCAATCGGACACCTACATCCTCGGCCTGCCGCTCGCGACGAAGTATCTCTTCGCGAACCTCGACGGCATCCCGGCGGCAAAACGCGACGTCGCGTCACGCGCTCTCCTCCACGCCGCGGTCTTGTACCCGGAGAAGGTGTATCAGCTGATGGGGTTGGGCGGCGATCGGAACCGGGGACTCGACGGATTCAAGGCGGATGTGGCCGCTCTGACGGAGGCGGTGGGCCAGGCGGAAGATCGCGCAAGATATCTGCCCGGTGGCGAAGGCAATCAGAAGGCTCAGCTCGTCGGCTTCGGCATGCACGATGGTGCTGTGGTCGCCGCCATCTCACTCGGGAACCTCGATACGGCCTCGAGCGTCACCGTCAACGTGCCGGGGATGAACTCGAACGTGGGCGAGATGAACACTGCCATCAAGGCGGCGGATGAGCTGGTACGAGCCGCAGCCGAAGAAGACGCGGACGGTTCTCATGCCGTGGTCTCGTGGATGGGCTACAACTCGCCGAACCCGGTCGAGGTGGTATCGCCCGCACGCGCGAACTCCGGGGCCGCCGAGCTCGCATCGTTCCTGGACGGTGTGCACGACGCTCGGGCCGACCACCCCGCAGACTCCGTCACCGTGATGGCGCACTCGTACGGTTCGACGACGTCGTCGGAGGCGCTGCTGCTGACCCAGCATCGCGTGGACTCGTTCATCTCGTACGGCTCCGTCGGGCTGACGAACGAGGCGACGGTCGACGACCTCCACGCCGACGAGGTCTACGCGACTCTCGCCGCCGGCGACGGCCTCGCGCCCCTCGGTCTGTTCCTCGGCTCGGATACCCGGACGAATCCCCTGGATGTCGACGGGGTGCACGTATTCTCGGCCGAGGACGGACAGGGCACCGAGGCCGTGACCATGCACGACATGTATGCAGATGCCGACCCTGACGACAAGGGCTACCTCTCGGCGGGCTCTACATCCCTCAAGACCATCTCGCAGATCGTGGCCAACGGAAGACCGGACTGATGAACGAAGTCATGAACCATCGCCTGCACCACGTCGCTGCTCTCGTGGCGACGATCCTGGTGCTCGTGACGACAGGGTGCGCGTCGAGCGCGGAGAACGGAGACGACGTGGCGGGGCAGGATTCACAGGACGTGGCGGGGATGACGCAGGCCCAGGTGGCCGAGTTGTCGTTGGAGGACGAGTTCGGTTCGGCGTCCGAGCGGTACGTGGAGATGCAGGGCGTGCTCGAGGAGGCGCAGCTGCAGATCTCGGGCGGGCCGTGGATCTGGATCGGCGGGGACGTACTCCCCGTGCCGGGTGGGGCGAATGCGTTCGGCGAGGCGCCCGAGGGCGCCACCGAGGAGAACAGCTACTACTTCCGGGCCAGCCGCAACGTCGAGCTCGAGGGGGCGACGGGCGCTCGAGCCGATCTCGACCCGATGATCGAGTACTTCGACGAGAAGGGTTGGGAGTCGGTCAGCAGCGAGATCGGGCGGAACCACGAGGTGAGGGCCGACACCGGTGACGGCTGGTGGGTCACCTACACGGTGAGGCCCAACGGGCAGTACACGGTGAACGTGTACAGCGAGGTCTTCTGGACGAACGACTCGGGCGCGTTGGTCTCTGCGATCGCTGATCGTGACCCGGCGGACTTCCCTGAGGAGTCGGTGCCGGGCGAGTATGCGCCGTTCCCGTCGTGGAGCGACCCGGTTCAGCCGTAGGCGCCCTGCTGATCCATCGCCGACCGGACCGCACCGAGCCCGCAGTCGCGTCTCATCTCGGCACGTCGTGACATCTCGTCGACGGGCTCCGGGCGGCCTCAGGGTGTCGCGCCGTCGATCATCGGGAGCACCTGTGCCGGGCCCCGCACACCTCGAGGCCTGACGCCCTGACGCTCCCGTCGAGTGGTCCCGGATCGTCCTCCACCCCGCCGGGAAGGACGATCTCGGACCACTCGACCGAGCAGTCGGGACGAGGAGGCGCGGTGACCGTGATCGACGGACGGCCCGGACGCGCAGAAACGGGCGGGTCCGGGGGAGGCGGGCGTCCGCCGACGCCCGGGCCCCCGGACCCGCCCGTTCCTGCGGGGGAGGTCGACAGACCTAGCGAGCCGAAGCGGTCTCGCCGACGCGCGTGCCGTCGGCGTCCGTCGCCGCATCGCCCGAGCCGTCGCCGTCGGCACCACCGTCGCGGCCGCCGGTCCGGCGGGCACGGGCCCGGACGAACAGGCTCGACGCGTACACCAGCACGAGCGACGCGAGGATCGCGACGATCACGGCTATCTGACCGCCGGCCAGGCTGATCTGCCCGAACAGGATGCCGACCACGCCGTAGTCCGAGTCGGAGAAGGTCGAGTTCGACAGTCCGATGTCGCCGAGCACCGGCAACAGGAACAGCGGCAGGAAGGTGATCGCGAGACCGTTGGCGAAGGCACCGAGCACGGCACCGCGGCGACCGCCCGCGGCGTTGCCGATGACGCCCGAGGCGGCTCCGGTCATGAAGTGCGCGACGACGCCCGGGATCACGATGGCGGTGCCGGCGAAGATCATCCCCGACATGCCGACGATGCCGCCGACGAAGCTCGCGAGGAACCCGATCAGCACGGCGTTCGGGGCGAACGTGAACGTGATGGGCACGTCGAGCGCGGGGATCGCGTTCTTGACGAGGCGCTCGCTGATGCCCTTGAACGCGGGCACGATCTCGCCGAGCACGACGCGCACGCCGGCGAGGATCACGAAGACGCCCGCCGAGAAGGTGGCGGCCTGCATCACGACGTAGACGATGTAGTTCTGGCCGTCGCTGAGCTCGGTCTCGACGAACGAGGCCCCGGCGAACAGCGCGACGATCACGTAGATCACGGCCATCGACAGCGCCACGATCACCGTGGTGTCGCGGAGGAATCCGAGGCCCTTCGGGAACGTGATGTCCTCGGTCGACTTCGACGGCGTCCCCTTGCCCCGGGTCAGGGTGGCGACCAGGCCGCTCAGGGCGACGCCGGCGCCGCCGGTGTGCCCGAGGGCGACGTCGTTCGAGCCGGTGACCTTGCGCATGAACGGCTGCACGATGGCGGGCGACAGTGTCGTGACGAGACCCTGCAGCAGCGCACCCCAGAGCACGACGCCCCAGACCGGGAACCCGGCGACGCCGAGGATCACGGCGATCATCGCGGCCATGTAGAAGGCGACGTGACCCGAGAGGTAGATGTACTTGAAGTGCGTCGTCGCGGCCAGCAGCACGTTGACGATGAACCCGAAGAAGAAGATCAGCGCGGCGGCCGAGCCGTAGTCGAGCAGCACCTGGCCGACGATGGCCTCGTTGTTCGGCACGACGCCCTGGACGTTGAACGCCTCCTGGAACATGGCGCCGAACGGGTCGAGCGAGGCGACGACCACGCCGGCACCGGCGGCCAGCACCAGGAACCCGACGAGGGTGCGCACGGTGCCCTTGAGCACGTCGCTGAACGCCTTGCGCTGCAGCAGCAGGCCGACGAGCGAGATCAGCGCGACGATGATCGCGGGCTGGCGGAAGACGTCCAGCAGGACGGAGAGCACGCCCTCCATCAGTTGGCCTCGGCGTCGGGCACGGTCACGCCCTTGCGGATCGCGGTCTCGCGCACCTTGGTGCGCAGCTCGGCCAGGTCGATGATGCTGTCGAGCACCACGACGTCGCCGAGGCCGCCGACCGAGTCGGCGAGGTCGGCGCCGACGAAGATCACGTCGGCGGCACCCGGGCCGACCGAGCCGAGGTCGGCGTGGTCGACGTCGACCCCGGTGATGCCCTGCTCTTTGAGGACCTTCTCGATGTTCATGTGGACCATGAAGCTCGAACCGAGGCCCGAGCTGCAGACGGCGAGGAATTTCATGCGTTCTGTCCGATCTTGGTGAGGACCGCCAGGGTGTCGGCGGGGGTGGAGGAGGCGAGCAGCTCGGCGCGGAGCGTCTCGTCGGAGAGCAGGGTGGCGAGGGCCATCATCGTGTCGAGGTGGCTCTGCGGGTCGGTCGCGGCGAGGCAGAAGAAGAGGTCGATCGGGTGCGCGGGCTCGTCGTTCAGCAGCACCGTCTCGCCGACGCGCAGGCTCGACAGCCCGGTGCGCTCGACGCCGTTCTCGGGCCGGCTGTGCGCGAGGGCGATGCCGAAGCCGAGGTCGATGTAGGTGCCGCCCGCGGCGATCGAGTCGGTCATCGCCGCGACGTAGTGGCTGCTGATGGCGCCGCTGTCGAGCAGGGGCTGCGCGACGCGTTCGACGGCGTCGCGCCAGCCGTCGACGCGGTCGGCGAAGAGGATGGTCTCGGGGGTGAGGAGGTCGGTCAGCACTGTCGTTCCTGGTGGGGGTCGGTGACGTCGGCGTCGGGACGGGCGTCGGTTGCGGTGGTGGGGCGGGGTTCAGGAGGCGCGGCTCGGCGGACGAGGAGCGCCCGGTCGGTCAGCCGTGCAGGCCGAAGAAGATCTCGCTGTTCTGCGGGGTGAAGTGGCTGGTCCCGTAGGCGACGGCCCGCTCGTCCCCGTCGAACACGGTCGAGGCGATCTTCAGCAGGGTCGTCCCGAGGGGGACGTCGAGCTCGTCGGCGTGCAGGGTGCTCGCGCCGTCGAGCGAGACGAGCAGGTCCTGCCGGGCGAGCGTGACGCCGTGTTCGCGGTCGAGGTGCCCGTAGAGCGAGCCGTCGGTGAAGTCGACGGTCGCCGTCTCGGGGAACAGCGCGAACGGCAGCCAGGTCACGACGAGGGGGTGGAGCGAGCCGTTGACGAAGCGCAGGCGGGTGAGCTCGACGACCTCGTCGGCCGAGTTGATGTCGAGGTGGCTCGCCACGGTCTCACCGGCCCGGACGACCTCCTGGCCGAGCACGCGCGTGCTGACCGCGAAGCCCTCGCCCGTCTGCTGCGCGTGGAAGCCCTTGACCTCGTCGGCGAAACGCTCCCGGTAGTGCAGGCGGTACTGCGGCTCGGTGACGAAGGTGCCCCGGCCGTGCTCGCGCACCAGGTGGCCGTCGGCGATCAGGCCGTCGACCGCGTGCCGCAGCGTGATGCGGCTGACACCGTACTCGTCGCAGAGCACGGGCTCGGCGGGCAGCTGCGAGCCGGGCTCGAGCTTCTGGATGCGGGACAGCAGGTGCTCGCGCACGGCCACGTACTTGCTCGTGCCGCTCGTGGTGCTCATCTGGTGCCTCCGCGCCGTTGCTGAAGTGGGTGGTGCTGAAGTGGGTGGTGCCCGACCGGAGTCGAGAGGTCGTCGAGTCGTCAGGTCGTCAAGTCGTCATGATGACTTCGACGAGAGTACGTCGCAGGCGTCAGGCATGCAACTCGACAGTCGTCTTGATTCATCATGACGTCCTGATGACTCACGCTACGGTCGTCGGAGACCAGCCCGCCCCACCCCGAACCGGAGCCCCCACACGTGACCCACGACCTCGACCACGCCGCCGTCACCACCGCCCGCCTGCTCGCCCTCGACGCCGTCGAGCGTGCCGGGTCCGGCCACCCGGGGACGGCGGCCGCGCTGGCCCCCGTCGCGCACCTCCTCTTCCAGAAGCACCTGCGGCACGACCCGCAGGCACCCGACTGGGCCGGCCGCGACCGGTTCGTGCTGAGCTGCGGGCACGCGAGCGTCCTGCTCTACACGCAGCTCTTCCTCACCGGCTACGACGTGTCGCTCGACGACCTCCGGTCGTTCCGGTCGTTCGGATCGCGCACCCCCGGCCACCCCGAGCTCGGCCACACCCCCGGCGTCGAGACCACGACCGGACCGCTCGGGCAGGGCCTCGCCACGGCCGTCGGCATGGCGATGGCGATGCTGCACGAGCGTGCCGTCAACGACCCCGACGCCGCCCCCGGAGAGTCCGTCTTCGACCGCCGGGTCTTCGTGCTCGCGTCCGACGGCGACCTGCAGGAGGGCCTCTCGTACGAGGCCGGCGCGCTCGCCGGGCGGCACCGCCTCGGCAACCTCACGGTCATCTACGACGACAACGACATCCAGATCGAGGGCGACACGAGCCTCACCTCGAGCGAGAACGTCGGTGCCCGGTTCGCCGCCCAGGGCTGGCGCGTCGACCACGTCGGACTCGCCTCGGACGGCGACGTCGACGTCGAGGCCCTCGACGAGGTGCTCTCGACCACCGACCGCCGCGGCGACCGCCCCCACCTCGTCGTGCTCAAGTCGCAGATCGCCTGGCCCGCCCCGAACGCCCGCAACACCTCGGCCTCGCACGGCGCCCCGCTCGGAGCCGCCGAGGTCGCCGCCACCCGGGTCGAGCTCGGCGTCGACTCCGAGCCCTTCACCGTCGACGACGCCGTGCTCGCCCACACCCGGTCCGTGCTCGAGCGCGGCCGCGCCGCCCGGGAGGCCTGGCAGGTCGCCGCCGACGCCTGGGAAGCCGCCCACCCCGCGGCCGCCGCCGACCTGCGGCGCTCGCGGTCACGCACCCTGCCCGCGGACCTCGGGTCGCGCCTCCCCGTCTTCTCGCCCGGTGACACCCTCGCCACCCGCGACGCGTCGGGCAAGGTCATCCAGGCGCTCGCCGAGGCGCTGCCCGAGCTGTGGGGCGGCCCGGCCGACCTCGCCGAGCCCAACCGCACGGCGATCGCAGGAGGCGCGTCGTACCTCCCCGAGGAAGCTCCCGGCACCGGCCGCGCCGGTCGCAACGTCCACTGGGGCGTGCGCGAGGGCGCGATGGCCTCGGCCATGAACGGCATCGCGCTGATCGAGGGGTCGCGGTTCTTCGCCGGGACGTTCCTCGTGTTCAGCGACTACCAGCGCCCGGCGATCCGGCTGGCGGCGCTCATGCAACTGCCCGTCACCTACCTCTGGTCGCACGACTCGGTCGCCCTCGGCGCCGACGGGCCGACCCACCAGCCGATCGAACACCTGGCGAGCCTGCGCGCGATGCCCGGGTTCTCGGTGGTGCGCCCGGCCGACGGTGCCGAGACCGCCGCGGCGTGGCTGGCGATCCTCGAGAAGGACGGCCCGGCCGGTCTCGTGCTGGCCCGCCAGCCGCTGCCGGTCGCGGCGACCCCGGCCGACGTGGTGCTCGCGGGCGTGCGCCGCGGGGCCTACGTCGTGCAGGACGGCGCTGACGGCGGCACGCCCGACGTGGTCGTCGTCGCCACGGGCAGCGAGGTCGCCCTCGTGCTCGAGTCCGTCGCACAGATCGACGACCTCGCCGTGCGCGTCGTGTCGATGCCCTGCCGCGAGTGGTTCGACGCCGAGTCCGCCGAGTACCGCGAGCAGGTGCTGCCCCGCGCGGCGTCGGCCCGGGTCGTGGTCGAGGCCGCCGCGAGCTTCGGGTGGGGGGGCGTCGCCGGCCCCGACGGCGTCATCGTCGGCATCGACGAGTTCGGCCTGTCGGCCCCCGCGGCCGACGCGTTGCGCGAGCGCGGCATGACGACCGACCGCGTCGTCGCCGCCGTGCGCACCGCTGCCGCCCGGGCCGGTGCTGGCCGGGGCGCGACCTCCGTCGCTTCCTGACCCGCGCCTCCTCGTCCCGTCCCGCGAGTGGGCAGAAGGTGCTGCTCGGCTCGCGCGGAGGAGCATCTTCCGCCCACCCGGCGGCACGGCAGGGCAGGGCAGGGCAGGGCCGAGTGCCGAACGGAGCCCTGGCCCCGCTACGGCTGGCTGGGCGAGGTGACCGTGACGGCTCCGCTGGCGATCTGGTCGCGCAGGGCGTCGAGCTCGGACGACAGCTCGGGGCTGACCGACGACGCCAGGTCGTGGAACGGTGCGAGACCGACGCCACCGTTGTCGAGCGTGCCGACGTAGGGCTCGTCGGTGAACGAGTCGTCGGTCGACGAGACCGCGATCTGCTGGACGGCCTTCTCGGTGTCCTTGATGACGCTGGTCAGCACGATCGGCCGGTACTCGGCGGGCAGCGTGTCGTAGCCGTCGTTGTCGACCCAGATCACGTCGACGCCGCCCGTGGCGAGTGCGGCCGACGCCGCTCCCTCGCCGACCTGCCCGGCGACCGGCATGATCACGTCGGCACCCTGGTCGATCAACGCCTGGGCGAGCTGCTTGCCCTTGTTGACGTCCTCGAAGTCGCCGGTGAACGAGCCGTCCTGCGCCTCCTTCGACCAGCCGAGCAGCTGCACGCTCGCGCCGTGCGCGGTGTTGTAGGCGTCGACGCCGTCCGCGAAGCCGTCCATGAACAGGGTGACCGGGGGCTGATTGCCGCCGCCGAAGGTCGCGACCTTGCCGGTCTTGCTGACGCCCGCCGCGAGGTAGCCCGCGAGGTACGAGGCCTGCGCCGTGTCGAACAGGATCGGCTTCACGTTCGGGGCCTCGACGGTCTCGTCGACGATGGCGAAGTCGATGTCGGGGTTGGCCTTCGCCTGCTCCTCGGTGGCGGGGGCGAGCTCGTAGCCGACCGTCAGCACGAAACCGCAGCCCGAGTCGACGGCCTGCGCGACGTTCGGAGCCAGGTCGTTCTCGGTCGTCGAGACGAGCACGCGGGCCTGGATGCCGTCCTCCTTCTCGGCCTTCTGCAGGCCGGCCCAGCTCGACTGGTTGAACGAGCGGTCGTCGAGCCCGCCGGAGTTCGTCACCATGCGGGCGCAGTCCTCGCCAGCCGCGGACGTGGTGCCGCCTCCCTCGGCGGGAGCGCTGGCGCAGCCGGCCAGCAGAGCGAGACCGGCGAGGCCGCCGGCGACCCCGAGGAGGCGCGGGTGACGGA
>NZ_LHOZ01000033.1:0-18511 GCF_001297205.1 Frigoribacterium sp. RIT-PI-h
CCCCCAGCACTCGGCCCCGTACCAGGGCCAGCACCCGCAGCAGCCCCACCAGCAGCCCTACCCCGGCCCCGGCGGCTACTCCGACCCGCTCAAGGGCACCAACCCCGGCGTCAACACCTCGACCCCGTTCATCTGGGTGCTCGTCGTCCTGCCCCTCGTGCAGCTGATCGGCCTGGCACTCTGGGACATCCCCGACTACCTCGAGCGCACCGCCACGTTCACCCCGGGCGTCTACCAGTCGCCCTTCACTCCGGGCTACCTGGCCTACATGGGCATCGGCATCCTCGCCTACGCGCTGCCGGTCGTCCTCGCCTGGCTCGACCACCGAGCCCTCGTGGCCCGGGGTGTCGTCAAGCCGTTCCCGTGGCCGTGGGCGTTCTTGACGGTCGTCTCCGTCATCGGCCGCTCGGTCGTCGTGAAGCGCCGGACCGGTGGCGGCCTCGCCCCGCTCTGGCTCTACATCGTGGTGTACGTCGTCACGCTCTCGGTCGTGTTCTCGGTCTTCCTCTCGGCACTCGTCGAGTTCGCGCAGACCATGCCGTCGCTGCCGACCTCCCCGTAGTCGACGACGCGAGGCGCAGGAGGCGCGGGTCGCCCGAGCGGGCCGACCCGCGCCTCCTGCGTCCCCCTGCTGCGAGGATGGTCCGGTGACCTCCTCCACCGCACCCCGCCTCGGCCTGCTCCTCGACGTCGACGGCCCGATCGCCAGCCCCGTGACCCGCAGCATCGCGCTGCCCGAGATCACGCGCGACCTCGTGGCGCTCGCGGCCCTCGGCGCCCCGATCGTCTTCAACACGGGGCGCTCGGACGCCTTCATCCGCGACGAGGTCGTCCGCCCGCTGCTCGCGGCCGGACTGCCCGAGGGGTCGCGCGTGCACGGCGTCTGCGAGAAGGGTGCCGTCTGGTTCACGATCGGCCCCGAGCACGGCGCCGACGGCATCGGCCCGATCGAGGTCGACTCGTCGCTCGCCATGCCCGCCGACTTCGGTGCCGAGATGCAGGCGCTCGTCGCCGACGAGTTCGCCGACCTGGTCTTCTACGACACGACCAAGCACGCGATGGTCTCGATCGAGCAGCTCACGAGCGTCGAGTCGTCGACCTACCTGGCCCGACAGCGCGACCTCGACGAGAAGGCGATGCAGGCGCTGGTCCGCCGCGGGTTCGGCGTGCGCCGACTCGACGACGTGCGGCCCGACGCGTCCGGCGCCGTACAGTGGCGCGTCGACCCGACGATCATCTCGACCGACATCGAGTCGGTGCGGCTCGGGAAGGACCTCGGGGCCGAGCGCGCGCTCGAGCTGCTGGCGGCCGACGGCGAGCCCCCGCTCGCCTGGCGCACCGTCGGCGACTCCCGCAGCGACTACGCCATGGCCGACTGGCTGCACGCGCAGGGTCACGCGGTCGCCCACGTCGACGTCCGGCCCGCCGACGGCGTCCCCTCGACCCCCTACCCCGTGCTGACGAGCGCCACGGGCGCGATCCACGACGAGGCCGGCGCCGAGTTCCTCGCCGGCTGGCTGGCCGACCTGACCGCCTGAGTCCGGGACACGCCCGACGTGCCCCCCGGACGGGGTGAGACGGGTGAGTGTTCGCGGGCAACGGGTGTCACCTCCCCGCTGTCCACGCGGGCTGTGACCCGTTCGAGGGGGCTTGCCCCCCGAACGGGTGTCGTCGATCGGCTCGAACGACCCTGTACTGTTTCGACACGTCCCCGGAACGGTCCCCCGAAAGGCCCACACCGGAGACGAGCCCGTCGATCGAATGGCCCGAACCACTCGCAGTCGACGGACACGAAACGGGAGACCCGAACTCCCACCCGACCGCCGCCCACCCCGGCGCGTCACCTCGAGTCGCCGCTGTCGCCGACGCCCCTCCGGACGTCCGACGGCGGTTCCCCACCGCCGTCGGCGTCCGGTCGTCTCTCAGACCCGAACCCGGAGAGAACACGCATGTCCCGAACCATGCGCGTCCGCGACAGCGACGCCGACAACCGACCCCTGACCGGTGCACCCGACACCGACCCCACCCTCGACGTGGCACCTCGTTCGCGCAGCGAACTGAAGCGCCTCGCACACGACGAGGTGCGCGGGTCGCGGGCCCGCCCCTCGACCCGCATGACGAGCGACCACCACGCGTCGGTCGTCTCGCGCACCGAGGGGCGCGCGCACTCGCCGTTCATGGTGCTGCTCGTGCTGGCCTGCACCATGGGCATCCTGCTCTACGGGCAGTTCCTGCTGAACCCCGCCAACCGGGGCGACCTGCTGCCCTACGTCGCGGTCATCATCGCCGAGGCCGTCCTGGTCCTCCAGGCCCTGCTGGCGATGTGGCCCATCCTCTCGGGCGGTCAGACCCCCCGGGACTTCGACTTCCACTCGACGCAGGACACCCTGTACGACGAAGAGGCCATCGACCGCCTCGGCGTCCGCGACCAGCCGCACCTCTGGCCGATCGTCGTCGACGGCGAACGCAAGGTGGTCGACGTCTTCGTCACGGTCTACGGCGAGGAGCTCTCGAAGATCGCCATGACGGTCCAGGCCGCCGTCGCGATGCACGGCGAGCACCGCACCTGGGTGCTCGACGACGGCCGCAGCGACGAGGTCAAGGACCTCGCGGCGACGCTCGGCGCCCGCTACATCCGCCGGCTGACCAGCAACGGCGCCAAGGCGGGCAACGTCAACTACGCCCTGTCGGTGGCGAAGGGCGACTACTTCGCCATCTTCGACGCGGACTTCGTCCCCAAGCCGATGTTCCTGCACGAGACCGTGCCGTTCTTCGTCGACGAGAAGGTCGCCTTCGTGCAGACCCCGCAGTCGTACGGCAACCTCGTCAGCATCGTCAGCCGCGGCGCGGGCTACATGCAGGCCGTCTTCTACCGGTACATCCAGCCCGGTCGCAACCGCTTCAACGCGGCGTTCTGCGTGGGCACCAACGTCATCTTCCGCCGCGCGGCGATCGACGAGGTCGGCGGCATCGACACCGACTCGAAGTCCGAGGACGTCTGGACGAGCCTGTTCCTGCACGAGGCCGGCTGGCGGTCGATCTACATCCCGATGACGCTCGCGATCGGCGACGCCCCCGAGACCATCGAGGCCTACAGCAAGCAGCAGCTGCGCTGGGCGACCGGCGGCTTCGAGATCCTCTTCCGGCACAACCCGCTGAGCCCCCGTCGCACCCTGACGATGGACCAGCGGTTCCAGTACACGTTGACGGCGACGCACTACCTCACGGGCATCGCCCCGCTGCTGCTGATCATGGTGCCGCCGATGGAGATCTTCTTCGACCTGCGCCCGATGAACCTGCACATCTCCGTGCTGCAGTGGCTGCTCTTCTACTCGGGCTTCTACCTGCTGCAGATCGCGCTGGCGTTCTTCACCCTCGGGTCGTTCCGCTGGGAGGTCCTCATGCTGGCCTCCGTCTCGTTCCCGATCTACGTCAAGGCGTTGTGGAACGTGCTGAGCGGCAAGGACACCGCCTGGCACGTGACCGGCGGAGGCAAGGCGTCGAGTCCGTTCAACGTGCTCGTCCCCCAGGTGCTGTTCTGGCTCTTCCTGACCTTGACGTCGCTCGTGGCGATCTGGCGCGACTGGGACAACCGGGTGCTCACCCTGGCCACGGTCTGGAACCTGATCAACACCGCCGTGCTCTCGGCGTTCCTGCTCGCGGCCCTCCGCGAGGCGAAGGCGATCAAGCGGGCGTCCCGCTCGGGGTCGAGCGCCCGCACGACCGTCGCCGGTCCGGTCGGCACCGGCCCCGTGCCCGTGCAGGCCCTCCGCACCCAGATCGCACGACCGCTGCCCCGCAGCCACGACGAGTTCCTCGAGCTGTCGGCCGAGCAACGACACGAGCAACGGCGTCGTGACGACGAGCGTCGTCACCTGCTCGAGGCCCGACTGGCGGTCGTCGACGAGCACCGCTCCGACGAGCACCGCGCCGACGAGGCGCAGCACGCCGGAACGGCGACCGGACCCGACCGACACGACACGAACGACCGAGAGAAGGTGGTCTCATGACCTGGGGAAACAGGATCAAGATGACCGTGGGCATCCTCGTGGTGATCGCCCTCGTGGCCGTCTTCACCGTCATCTTCACGCAACGGCAGGCGCAGGTCATCAGCACCAGTGCGGCCATCGCGAGCCAGGACTTCTCCGTCGGCACCGACTACAGCGGCACGGTCACCTCCACCGACGCCGAGGTCGGCGACCGGGTCTCGAAGGGCGACGTCCTCTTCTCGCTCCAGAGCCCCTCGCTGCAGAAGGATCTCGCCGACGACGTGGTCGTCCCCGACACGGACGCCTACACGGTGGCCGACGACGGCACGATCACCTTCATGGCCACCGTCGACGGCACGCTGTCGCAGCTCGACGTCCGCGAGGGCGGGTTCCTCGGGTCGGGCACGTCCGTCGCCACGATCGAGAAGGCCGGCACGCTCTTCGTGGACGCCGACTTCACGCTCACGCCCCGCGACTACGAGCGCATCCAGGACGGCGCGACCGTCGACGTCATGCTGCCGAACCAGCAGGTCGTCGAGGGCAGCGTCGACCTGGTCAGCGTGCAGACCAAGGACGGTGCGGCCGCGGCCACGGTCCGCGTGGTCAGCGACCAGCTGAGCGAGGGGGCCTACAACGGCCTCGTCGCGAGCGGCACGCCGGTCGAGGCGACCATGCACCTGCGCGACGACGGCATCCTCGCGGGGCCGGTGGACACCATGCAGGACTTCCTGCGCCAGATCGGGGTCTGACGATCCCCGGCGCACGGAGCAAGACGACGGGTCGGTCCGACCGACGGGATCGTTCGGGATCACCGATCGGTTCCGGGCCGGCCCGTCACCCCCAGGAGGCGCGGGGCGGTACCCGCCGCGCCCCGCCCCCCCTGACCCCCCGCCGCGTGGCCGCGGGTGTCGCCCTCGGCACGGCCGGCGTGCTCGTGCTGGCCGGGTGCACCGGCGGCTCGGGCACGGACGGCGACACCACGGGCCGACCCGACGCCGGAGGCGACGTGTTCCCCGCCTCTCAGGTCGACCCCCTCGTGGCCGCCCTGCCGCAGGAGTCGGTCGGCGCCGTGCCGACCATGCGCCTCGCCGACGGGCTCGTCCCGCCGACCAACACCTGGTTCTCGGGGCTCGTGTTCGGCGCCGAGCCGACGCCCGTGTTCCCGTTCCCGATCTCGTTCCAGCTGACGGAGGCCGGCTTCGCCGCGGGTCTGCCGGTGCCGGTGGCCTCCGAGAAGGCGATCGTGTCGCCCGCCCTGCCCGACGTCACCCTCGACGTCGGCGCCTCGTCGACCGAGGTCAGCGCCTACGACGACGTCTCGGTCACGATCGCCCACCTCGACGGCGACACGGTGCCCGGTCACACGGCCGCCGCCGAGGGCCCCCCCCCCGTCTCGTCCCCCGCCGCGACCGCGCAGACCGCCCCCCCCGGCGCGGCCGTGCCCACCGCCGGCGAGGGGCGCGGCACGCTCACGATCGGCGACACGACGTGGGGCGTGGCCGTCACGGGCGGCGGCCTCGACGGCACGGCGGTCCGGCTCGACGAGGGCGGCTCGGTCGTGCTCGTGCCGCTGCCCGACGGAGCCACCGACGACCAGGGCGCGACGGTGCTCGACGCGGCCGCCCCGCCGCTGGCGTCGGTGACCACCGCGCACCGCGCCTCCGGGTCCGGGTCGTCGGCGGTGTCGACCACCGAGCTCGGCTACGAGACGGCCGCCGCGGGAGACACCCTGCTCGTGTCGGCCCCGCACATGGGCGACGCGGCGACGGGCGGCGGCACCGGGCTGAGCTACGAGACGATCTACGGCACCGGCCCGTTGTCCGTCGGTTCGACGCTGTCGTTCGACGCACCGGTCACGACGGCCTCGACCGAGCTCGACCTCTCGGGGCTGAGCGGCGACCAGAGGCAGCAGCTCGAGGACCAGGTCGAGGCCGACGTCGCGGCGACGGAGGCCCCCGCGGCGGACACCTACTTCGGCGGCAAGGCGCTCTACCGCGCGGCGATGCTGTTGCAGCTCGCCCGGCAGCTCGGCGACGACGCGTCGGCCGACACCCTCCGCACCTCCCTCGTCGACCGCCTCGACACCTGGACCGACCCCTCGGGCTGCGAGACGCGCGAGCAGGAGTGCTTCGTCTACGACCCCGCCGTGAAGGGGGTCGTCGGCAAGGTGGCCTCGTTCGGCTCGGACGAGTTCAACGACCACTACTTCCACTACGGCTACTTCCTCTACGCCGCCGGCGTGGTCGCGGCCGACGACCCCGAGCTGGCCGAGCGGTGGAGCCCCGTCATGGACCTGCTCGCGGCCGACATCGCCTCGGGCGCCGACAACGGGTCCTTCCCCGACCGACGGGCGTTCGACCCGTACTGGTCGCACAGCTGGGCCTCGGGCTACTCGCCGTTCGCCGACGGCAACAACCAGGAGTCGTCGTCCGAGGCGGTCACCGCCTACGCCGGCCTGTCGCTGTGGGCCGCGGCCACGGGCGACGACGCACTCGGCGACGAGGCGTCCTGGATGCTCAGCGCCGAGGCCTCGTCGGCGCTGGCCTACTGGCTGAACCCCGACCTGACCGGCCCGACGTCCGACGGCTACGACCACGAGATCGTGTCGCTGACCTGGGGCGGCAAACGCGACTACGGCACCTGGTTCTCGGCCGAACCGTCGGCGATCGCGGGCATTCAGCTGATCCCGCTCAGCCCGTCCTCGGTGTCGTACCTGACGTCGTCGGCCGCCGGCGGTGCCGAGCGGATCGCCGCCGTCGTCGCCGAGGCGAGCGCGTCCGGCTTCGACACGCCTCTGGGTGACTACGTGCTGATGTACTCGGCACTGCAGGGGCCCGACCAGGCCGCAGCGGCCCTGACGGCGCTCGCCGACCTGCCCGAGACGGGCATCGACGACGGCAACTCGCGGGCCTACGCGATGGCGTACGTCATGAGCGCCGGGGCGCGGTAGGGCGCAGAGGGCAGGAGGCGCGGGTCGTCAGCCGACGACGCGCACCGGGTCGACGAGACGCTGCACGCTGCCGTCGGGGTGGTTCGCCACGAGCGCGCCGCCCCAGAAGCCGAGCTGGTCGCGGTCGGTGTCGAGCTGCCAGAGGCGGTGGCCGTCGGACAGGTCGAAGGCGGTGACCGTCGACGTGCGCCCACTCGAGGTGGTCGCGGCGTAGCCGGTCGTGCGACCGACCAGCGCGATCTGGGACTCGCCCGGCACCACCGCCCGGGCCACCTCGTGGCCGGACGCCGCGTCGAGCAGGCGGACGGTGCGCTCGGCCGCCTCGTCCGACGTGAGGTCGCCCGAGACCGCCGCCGCGCCTCCTGGTTCGAAGGTCTGGGCGAAGACGAGCGACCCCCGGTCGCCGGCCGGATCGGTCGTGACCCGGGCGAGCCCGTGACGGCGGTCGCGGGGCGGGGTGGTCCAGAGCTCGGCACCCGTGCGTCGGTCGACGCAGACCACGCCGGGCGTCGTCGAGAAGACGAGGCAGTCGTCGGTCGTCTGCACCCCGCGGTCCTGGCGGAGGCCGTGCCGCCAGAGCTCGCGGCCGTCGAGCGAGAGCGCGACGACGGTGCCGTCGGTGTCGTCGGTCGAGGTGGGGATCGCGGGATCGAGGCCCACCACGACGAGGTCGCCGTCGACGACGAGGGGGGTGGCGGTCGGCAGGGCGGGTCCCCAGGCGTGCGTGTCGCCGGTGCGTCCGTCGACCGCGGGGATCGTGCCGCCGGCGAGGACGAGCAAGCCGTCCGGGGTCAGGGCCTCGTCCTGGCTGCCGGGGGTCGCGCCCGTCCACACGGGGGTGTCGAGGTCGTCGGCGGCGTAGAGCGAGAACTCGCCCGTGCCGGGCTCGGCGTCGTAGTAGACGCGCGAGTCCTGGTACGAGAACTGCGGGTCGCTCGAGACGAGGGCCCAGGAGGCGGTGGCGTCGGTCAGGCGGGCGCGTCCGTTCGGCGAGGTGGTCACGTCGGTCAGCTCGCCGGTGCCGAGGTCGAGCCGGGCGTACGCCGGGGCGAACCCGCCCCCGCCGAAGCCCAGCGTCGAGACGAGGGTCGTGTCGCCGGCGTGGTCGGCGGGCCAGACCTGGACGAAGCCGCTGCCGGCGTCGAGCTCGGTGCCGAGGTCGACCCACCAGCGGACGGTGCCGTCGACGGGGTCCACGCGCGCGAGTCGGCTGACGGGCTGCGCGGTGCTGCCGAAGCCGCCGTCGAACCGGCCGGCGGGGGCGCGGGCGTCCCCCGGGCCGGTGCCGTCGGCGCCCGCGGCGCCGCCGGCGCTGACGAGGACGGCGCCGCCGAGCCGGTCGGGCCCCACCGCGGTCTCGGCCTGCCAGAGCAGGCAGCGGCCCTGGTCCGCCGGCACGCCGACGTCGGCGGGCGTGAGCGTCCACGATTCCGGGCCGGGCTCGTGGCGCAGGTCGGCGCCGACGCCGCCGTCGCGCGCGGGGGCCGACGAGTACCGCGGTGCCTCGACCAGGCCGACGGTCGTGACGAGCGCTGCGGCGACGACGACCGCGGCGGTCACGAGCGCGAGCCGACGAGGGCGGGAGGCGCGGTGCCCGACGGCGGCCCCGCGGGGGCGGGCGCGCGCGAGCGGCTGGTCGCTCGGGCGGGCGTCGTCCGGCCCCCCGCCATGCTACGAGTCGGGTGCGGGGGCGGGCCGTGAGCGGTCCCGGGGTCGCGACCCGCGCCTCCTGGGCTCCCGGGGTCGGCCGTTAAGCTGGTGCGGGCCGTCCGGTCCCGCCTGTCGGTGCCCGAGCGGCGCCGCTCGTTCGCCCTGTCATCGCCCGTCCCTCGAAGGAGCCGTGCCATCGAAGCCGTCGTCATCTCGCTGCTCGCCCTGGCGATCGTCGTGCTCGTGGTGATCCAGGTGATCTACCGTCGCCGCGTGCTCCAGCGCCGAGAGGCCGCCGGCCAGCGGGTCGTCGGTCGTGGCACCTACGTCGTGTTCGGCGTCATGGCGGCGTTCTTCCTCTTCGCGGTGTTCGTGTTCCCGTTGCTGGTGCGGGGGTAGCTCGTGTCGCACGAGACGCGCCCTGCCGACGCGGCCGATCTCGAGGCGTGCCTGGCGATCTGGGTCGCGGCGTGTGCCGCGCGCGACGGGCGGGCGTTCGACGGGGTCGCCGAGCGGGCCCGGCCGAAGTTCGACGCGGGCGTCGTCTGGCTGATCGCGGACGGCGTCGACGGGGTCGACGGCTTCGTGCTCGCGACCCGCCCGGGCAGCGGCCTGCCCGCAGACCCGGTCGACGCCCCGGTGCTCGGCCTGTTGGCGACCGCTCCCGACGCCCAGGCGCGAGGGCTGGGGCGTGCGCTGCTGAGAGAGGCCACCGCGCGGCTGGCCTCGCTCGGGTACGAGCGCGCCGTGTTGCACGCACTCCTCGACAACGTCGCCGCGGTCGGGCTCTACGAGAGCGAGGGGTGGGTCGCCGCCGGCGAACCGTTCGAGCACTCGTTGTTGAGGCGGCCCTCGCAGCGGTTCGACCGGGTGCTCTGAGCGGAGCGGCTCAGCCACCCTCGGGGCGGGCGAAGCCGGAGCGGAACGCGAAGACGGCCGCCTGCACGCGGGTGCGGCTGTCGGTCTTGGCCAGCAGGCTCGAGATGTGGCTCTTGACGGTCGCTGTGCTCACGAAGAGTTCTCGGGCGATGTCGACGTTGCTGAGGCCGCGCGCGACGGCGTCGAGCACGTCCCGCTCGCGGTCGCTCAGCGAGTCCAGGGCCGCCCGGTGGCGCACGGCGTCCGGCGACGCGGGGGCCGGGGCGACCCGTTGCTCGATGAGGGCCCGCGTCATGGCCGGGTCGATCAGGGAATCGCCGCGGGCCGCCGACCGCACGGCGGCGGCGATGAGGTCGGGCCCGGAGTCTTTCAGCAGGAAGCCCGAGGCGCCGGCCGCGATGCCGTCGAACAGGTGCTCGTCGTCGTCGAAGGTCGTGATGAGGACCACGGCGCAGCCGATCGCCGGCACGATGCGTCGCGTGGCCGAGATGCCGTCGAGCCGGGGCATCCGGATGTCCATCACGACGACGTCGGGTCTCAGGGCGAGGGCGTCGGTGACGGCGCCCTCGCCGTCGGCGCTCTGCCCGACGACGTCGACGTCCGGTTCGGCGTCGAGCATCGTCGCGAGCCCGGCTCGGGCGATCGCTTGGTCGTCGACCACCAGCCCCCGCAGCGTCATGCCGCCCGCCCGGCCGTCGACGCGGCAGCCGGTCGACGCGGCAGCCGGGGCCCACGCCGCAGCCGCCGTGGCCGGCGCCGCCGGTGCCGGTGCCGGTGCCGGCGCCGGCGCCGGCAGTTCGGCCCGGACCTGCCCACCGGCCCCCTCGGGGCCCGGCCCCGCGACCAGCGCGCCGCCGAGGGCACCGACCCGATCGCGCAGGGACGGCAGGCCGGCTCCGCCTCGGGGCACGTCGGGGAACCGTTCGCGGGCGGGGCCCGGGTCGGTCACCGTGACGACCGTCACGCCGGACGCGTCGTCGACGGTGACGTGCACGCGGTGCGCCGACGGGTGCAGCATCGCGTTCGTCATTCCCTCGCGCACCACGGCGAGGACCGCGGCGCGACGCTCGGTCGGCAGGTCGTCGCCGTCGAGGTGCACCGCGCTGTCGACCTCGTAGCCGAGTGACGTCAGGCGGTGCGTCATCTGCGCCAGTTCGTCGATGACCGACGTCGCCCCGGTGGCGCCTCCGGGTGCCGCCCGGAGCACGCGCAGCACCCCGCGGATGCGGCCCCGGACGTCCTGCCCGCCCGCGGCGATGTCCCTCATGGCCGGGGCCAGCTGCTCGGGGTGCTCGTCGGCGACCCGCAGGGCGGCCTGCGCCCGGATGACCAGGGCGGCGACGTGGTGGCCGACCTCGTCGTGGACGTCCCGGGCGATGCGGGTGCGTTCGTGCTCGGCGATGCGGGCGACCTCGCCCGCCCGCAGCACGAGCAGCTCACGGTTCGTCCTCGCGAGCTCGGTCGTGGCCTCGCGCTGCCGCCGGAGGAGGAGGGCGACCACCACGACGAGGCCGCACGCCATGAGCCGGCCGAGCACGACCGAACGGTCCTGCCCCACGTCCGACAGCAGCACCTGCGAGAGGGGCACTCCCTGGACGCCCGCCGCGGCGACGTCGCGCCAGGGCAGCACGACGAGCACGGCCAGGGTGGCGAAGGTCGCCGCGCTGGCGAACACCGGCCCGCGACCCGAGATGGTCAGGAAGACCACGACGGCGAGGGGCAGGCGCGCCCCGGGCGGCCCGAGGTAGAGGCCGTACAGCGCCGGGGGGAGGGGTGCGAGGGTCGTGTAGGCCGTGAAGCCGGTGACGACGGCCAGCGTCTCGACGGGCCACCGGTCGAGGGCCGCGCACGCGACCAGCGCCACGACGCCGAGGTAGAGGTACCCCGGGAGCGCCTGCGGGTACCACTCGAGTCGCAGAGCGAGGGCGAGCCCGCCGAAGTAGGCGACCCCGACCAGCGCCAGCACCACGAGTCGGGTGCGTCCCCACCCGGCCGTCGTGGTCCCGTTCGTCTGCACGGCCTCCACGCTAACGCCGACCCCGCGCCGTGGCCTCGGCCGAAAGGACCAATCCGGCGGGGTCGGCCGTGCGGGCCAGGTCGAGCAGCTCGGCTGCGGCCCCGCGCGCGTCGGTGCTCGTCGGGCGCGGCACGGGCTCCGCCTCGAGGCAGCGGGCCAGCAGCCGCTCGACCAGGCCCGTACGGCGGGCGAGGGCCGCGGCGTCGAGGGGGCCCGGCAGGATGCGGGCCTCGCCGGGGTCCCGCACGGGCCGGGCGGTCACCAGCGCGGTCAGGTTGACGTCGGCGTACTGCGGCAGCCCGGTGCCCGCGGCGGCCGACTGCAGCTGCGACCAGTCCAGGGTCGTCGCCGAGCCCGGCTGGTCCGCGCGGGCGACGAGCTCGACCAGGGCGGACGGCAGCGGCGCCCGGCGCGGGCACGCGGGGTTCGTCCCCAGCGCGGCCCGCAGGGGCTCGTGCCACCACGAGAAGAGGCGCACCAGGTTCGAGAAGGCAGCGACCGATCGGAACGGGGCACCGTCGAGGTGCAGGTGCACGGCCGCCTCGACGGGCACCGTGAAGCCGAGTTCGCGGGCCGGCCCGAGCAGGCGCTCGAGGGCGGCCTCGTGGTCGGCGACGAGCGGCGGCGTGACGATCTCGCACGGTCGCTCGCGTCCCGCTGCCAGCGCCGAGGCCAGGGCGATGCTCGAGCCCGCACCGTCGCGCAGGCGACGCACGGCGCCGACCGTCTCGACCGTGCTGCCGAAGAGGGTGGCCGCGTCGTCGAGGGCGCGGTCGAAGGGCGTGTCGGGGGACGAGTGCCGGGCCACGAGACGCAGGAGGCGCGGGTCGTCGGACAGCACACGGTACGACCGGTCGTCGGGCGGGACCGCGTCGGCGGGGCGCGTGTCCGTCGAGGACCCGGCCCGCGCCTCCTCGTGGTCACGGCGGAGGTCGTCGACGAGCGTGACGTCGTCGACGAGCTCGGCGACGGGGCCGCCGCGGGCGTCGGAGACGACGTAGCCCGGCGTCAGGTGCCAGAAGTGGCCCATGCCCGGCACGAGCGACGGCTCGGAGTCCGTGTGGAAGATGCGGGTGACCTGACCGTCGAGGTCGCTCGCGAGACGGTCGGCGAGGGTGCGCCGGCTCGATCCGGGCGGGGCCAACAGCTCGATCTCGAAGCCGATGCGGGAGTGGAGGGTCGTCATGGGGCTTCCGGGTCGAGGTCGGGGGCGGTGCGGGTGCTGCTGGTCGTGCGGACCGGGCGGCGGCGCCACCGCCCGGTCCGGCCGCCCGGTCCTGTCGCCGGAGCGGGCGGCCCGGTCGGGCCGTCCGTCGGGCGGGGCGGGCTCAGAGGGGCAGGTCGTCCCCGGCCAGGAGGGCGGCGCCGGCGCGCACCACGGCCGAGCGGGTGTCGCTCTGCCACAGGCCGGCCAGCTGGGCCGCCTCGGCGTCGCCGTAGCCGACGAGGGTGAAGGCCCGGGCGTCCTGGTCGTCGGTGTACGAGGGCGGCGCGGTGGGCACCTGTTCGTGGGCGAGCAGCAGGCCGCCGACCTTCGCCTTGGCCGTCGCGACGTCGTCGCTGCCCCAGGCCACGGCGAGCCCGAGGGCCTGGGTGAAGTCGTCCTGGAACGTCGTGTCGGTGCCCGCGGCGAAGAAGGCGGCTTCGCGTTGCTCGTCGGTGTAGGCCGTCGTCGTGGCTGCACCCGCCGCGAAGGGCAGCGCCGTGCCGGCCGTGAGTGCGGCTCCCGCCTTACCCTTCGCCGTGGTCTGGTCCACTCCCCAGACGACCGCGAGGTTGAGGGCGTCGTCGGCGTAGGGCGAGGCGGCGAAGGCGGCCAGGTCGGCCGCGGTGTACGTGACCTTGGGCACGGTCGCCGTCGTGGGCTCCGACGCCGCCTGGGCGGCGGGCGAGCTGCCCGGAGCCGCGAGGGCGCCGAGTGCCCCGAGTCCGGCGATCGAGCCGGCGAGGGCGCAGGCGACGGCCGCGGTCGCCCCCACCCGGCGGAAGGCGCTGCCGGTCGAACGGCGCGCGGTGCCGGAGCGGTCGGTGCCGAGGCCCCGGGTCGTCGCGGTCGCGTCGCGGGTGTGGGTCGTGTCGGTCGTGTCGTTCATGTCGGTCTCCTCGGTCGTTCGTCAGGTCGGTCGATCGGGGTGACGTGGTCCGTCACTCCGCGACAACGGCCGACGCTAGGAGCCGTCGACACCGGGCGACAAGGCTTCGGGCCGGGGTCTGGCCGGTCGGCGGCGGACGATGGCCGTCGGGACGACTCCGTCGCGCCCCGGCCTCCTCCGAAGGGATGGTCCCGGGACGATTCTCCCGGAATGCCGGCCGGCTGTGTCGAGCCGCGTCACCCGCCGGCCACGACCGCCGTGCCGTCTCCGAGGCGGCGGATGAGGCCGTCCTGGGTCGTCACGACGAGGTGCGGCCCCCAGAACTCGGACGCCAGCAGCCCGTCACGGGCCGTCCGCCAGAGTTCTCGGCCGCTGGCCCGGTCGAGGGCGACGACCGCCAGTCGCCCGTCGACCCCGAAGATCTGCAGGTAGACGGTCGTGCGTCCCTGGGCTAGCGGTGCCGTGTACCCGGGCAGGGTCGCCTCGGAGACCACGCGCCCGTCGTCGGCATCGAACGTCGTGACGGTCGACGTCTCGTCGCCGAAGCCGCTGGACGGTGAGACGGTGACCTGCACCTCGTCGTACGCGGAGCTCGGCGAGGGGTTCCACCCCGACTGCACCGTCTGCCCGCTGGCGACGAGGACCGTCGTCGACCACACGGTCTCGCCCGTCGAGGGCGACAGGCAGGTGATCGAGGCCCGGCCCTCGGGCTCGTCCGCGTCGGCGGTGTCGCCCGTGTCGTCCGAGTCCCTCGGCCCGGCGACCACCGGGTCGCCGCTGGCGACGGTGGACGTGACCGTGACGCACCGATCCGACACGATGAGCGAGGCGTCGGCCGACAGGTCGGCCGTCCAGTCCACGGTGCCCGGCCGCTCCTGCGAGAAGGCGACGAGCTGCTGCCCGGAGGGCGCGGCGAGCGTCACGACCACGTGGTCGCCGGCCGCCTGGGGCCAGCCGTACGTGTCGTCGTCGATCGGCAGGCGGTGCTCGTCACCGGTGCCGGCGTCGATCACCCGTGACCCGTCCCCGGCCGACGTCAGCACGTAGAACTCGTCGTCGACGAGCCTCACCGTGGCCTGCGACGGTTCGTCGCCCTGCCACGAGACGGTGTCGAGATCGTCGAGGACGTGGAGCTCGAACCGCGTGACGTCGTCCTCGTCGGTGGTCGGCCCCGAGCCGTCGGCCCCGAACCGGGACCGGGGCTGGTGCGAGACCAGGACGCTGGTCGTCGAGACCTCCTCGATCCGCGTCACCTGGTCGCGGTCGGCCGATTCGACGGCCGCGGACCGGTCGGTCACCTCGCCCGTCCGCAGGTCCAGCCGGGCCAGGGTCGACCCGGCGTCGAGCTCGACGACCAGGGTGGCCGCTCGTCCGTCGACGTCCGGGGTCACCCAGACCGACCGAACCGCCCGGCCGAGGGCCGTGGCCACGTTCGAGTTCCACTCGAGGGCGCCCGTGCCGCCGTCCACCCGGGCGAGACGCCCTCCGGCGCCACCGCACCGGTCCGACAACTCGGTCGACTGGGCCGCGAGCAGCGCGTCGTCGCCCACCATGCCGATCCGCCCCCAGGCCACGCAGCCCTCCGGCGTGCCGGGCGTCGAGGCGCCGGCCAGGTCGGTCTGCCAGACGGTCGCCGTGGGCTCTCCGCGCAGGTCGTCGACCAGCATCGCCGGGCGCACCGGCTCGTCGTACCGCGGTTGCATCGCGAGGCCCGCCCCTGCGACGAGGGCGGTCACCACGGCGACGGCGCCGACCGTCAGCCCCAGGCGGCGACCCCGGGAGGCGCGGGTCCAGACCCGGCGCAGCGCACGACCCGCCCGGCGGCCGGCCGCCTGCAGCGGAGGCGGCTGCGCGCGCCTCCCTGCTCCGGTCGGCTCGACCCCGTCGCCCTCGTCGCGAGCGTCGGCCTCGGCGCGGGCATCGCGGTCGGGGAGGCGTTCGGCAGTCGAGGCGGGCGCGGTCGGGGAGTCGACCCGCGCCTCCCACGCTGCCGCCGGGCGCCCAGGGCGCTCGGGCTGCCACGACCGTCCGCTCACACCGCCCCCTCCCACCGGCCATGCTACGAGACGCGACCGGTCCGCCGGTATGCTGGCGCGTCGTCCCCCGAGACGGGGCCACACCGACCGTCGGCACCACCCGCCCGCACCACCCGCGCGCACCACCCCAGGAGGCAGCATGAGCACCGTCCCCAAGGCCCGGGGGCTCAGCACCCTGTGGCGCACCAAGTCGGTCGAGTCGTCGCTCGCCGACTCGACGGGGCCCGAGAACGGGCTGAAGCGCTCGCTCGGCGTCACCGACCTGACCCTCATGGGCATCGCCGTCGCGGTCGGGGCCGGCATCTTCTCGGTGGGCGCCAACGCCGCCGCGAACTTCGCGGGCCCGGGCGTCACGCTGTCGTTCCTCCTCGCGGCCGTCACCTGCGGCCTCGCGATCATGTGTTACGCCGAGTTCGCCTCGACCATCCCCGTCGCGGGCAGCGCGTACACCTTCACCTACGCCACCCTCGGTGAGTTCCTGGCCTGGATCATCGGGTGGGACCTCATCCTCGAGACCCTCACCGGCGCCGCCGTCCTGGCCAAGTACTGGGGCATCTACCTCAGCACCGTGTTCTCCGGCTTCGGCCTCGACGTGCCCAACAGTCTGTCGATCGGGCCGCTCGAACTGAGCTGGGCGCCGTTCGTCATCGTCGCGTTCTTCACCGTGCTGCTCGTCCTGGGCACACAGCTCAGCTCGCGGGTCGGCAGCGTCTTCACGGTGATCAAGGTCGCGATCGTGCTGTTCGTCATCGTGGTCGGCTTCTTCTTCGTCAAGGCGTCGAACTACACGCCGTTCGTCCCCGCGTCGCAGCCCCGCTCGGCCGGAGAGGGCGACGTCTGGACGCAGTCCCTCTTCTCGTTCGTCTCGGGTGCCGAGCCCGCGCAGTACGGCGTCTTCGGCCTGCTCGCTGGTGCCTCGCTCGTCTTCTTCGCCTTCATCGGGTTCGACGTCGTCGCGACCAGCGCCGAAGAGGTCAAGAACCCGCAGAAGACCATGCCCCGCGGCATCTTCCTGGGCCTCGCCATCGTCACCGTGCTCTACGTGATGGTCTCGATCGTGCTCACCGGCATGGTGTCGTACCGCGACCTCGCCGCCGTCGAGGCCCCGACCCTGGCCACGGCCTTCGACCTGGTCGGCGTCGGCTGGGCGGCCCAGGTCATCGCGATCGGAGCCCTGATCGGCCTGACCACGGTCATCATGGTGCTGCTGCTCGGTCTCGCCCGCATCGTCTTCTCGATGGCGCGTGACGGCCTGCTGCCCCGCTGGCTCGCGAAGACCTCGGCCGTCCGTAAGACGCCCGTGCGCGTCCAGGTCATCGCCGGCGTCGTCGTCGCCCTGATCGCCGGCTTCACGGACGTCGGAGTCCTCGAAGAGATGATCAACATCGGCACGCTGTCGGCCTTCGTGCTGGTCAGCATCGGCGTCATCGTGCTGCGTCGCACGCGGCCCGACCTGCCGCGCGCGTTCCGGGTGCCGCTCTCGCCCGTGCTGCCGATCCTGTCGGCGGTGCTCTGCGTGTGGCTGATGTTCAACCTGACCACCCTCACCTGGGCGCGGTTCGCCGTCTGGCTCGTGATCGGCGTCGTCGTGTACTTCGCCTACGGGCGTCGGCACTCGCGGGTCGGGCTCGGCGAGGACGCCGCCGCTCCGGTGCCCGCCGTCGACGCCGGTGGCCAGCCGCGCTGAGCGGCACCGCCGATCGACGAAGAACCCCGTTCCGGATGACGAACCCCGAATCTTCGGGGTTCATCGTCCGGAACGGGGTTCTTCGCCGTGTGCCGCGGGGGTGACCGGCACGGGGGGTGACCGGCGCGGCCGGGCCGAGCGCGCCTCCTAGGGGTCAGGAGGCGCGGCGCCGGTCAGGAGGTCTGGGGCAGCCCAGGAGGGGCGGCGCCGGTCAGGAAGCCGGGGGCGTGTCGAGCGCGTCGACCGCGGCGACGACCTCGTCGACCTCGGTGCGGGTCGTGTAGTCGACGTGGACGTCGGCGAAGACGACCTTGCCGTCACGGTCGACGACGAGGACGGTCGGGAACGGCACGTCGGCGGTCGCGTCGGCGTTGCTGTCGGCGACGTCGAAGCCGAGGCCGGAGTGCACCGCGCGGGCGGCCGCGACCGGCTCGGTCTGGATGCCCAGAGCCCGGACGAGCACGTTGCCCGGGTCGGACAACACGGGGAACTCGAGGCCGCCGTTCGCGACGGACCGTTCGCTGCCCTCGGGGGTCTGCGGGCTGATCGCGACCAGGGCGACACCGCGCTCGCGCAGCTCGGGCAGCAGGTCGGCCTGGTAGGTCTTGAGCGTCAGGTTGCAGTACGGGCACCAGGCGCCGCGGTAGAAGACCAGGACGGCCGGACCCTCGCCGACGGTCTCCGACAGCGAGACCTCGTCGCCGGCGGTCGTGACGAGCGTGGCGTCCACGATGGTGTCGCCCACGCGGACGGCGGCGGCGGGGACACCGGAGTCGCGCAGACCCGACTGCTCGTCGTCGAAGACCTTCGTGGCGTCCGCGCCGATCTGGGCGTTGAAGCCCTCGGTGAACTCGGTCACCTGGTCGGCGATGGTGGCGGGGGAGCTCGGCTCGGGGGTCGACATGGGGTCCTCTCGGCGGTGCGGTGGCGCGTCGGGTACGCGCCGTCGACGACGACCGGTCGCCGGCACCGCGCCCCGGGGAGGCGCGGTGCGGGACGTCCCGTGTGGGCACGTCCGATCGCCGACGTCGAGCGTAGACGGTACGACCTGTGGCGTCCGCCCGGGACGCTGCCGCGTCCCCGTGGTCGACGGTGCCGGGGGACGGGCCGTCCCCCCGCCCGGGGGGCCCTCGGCCCTGGGGGGCGTGTTGGCCGGTCCGATGCAGACATTCCTCCCGGACGCGGCCCTGCGAGCCAGCGTCGTGGGGCC
>NZ_LHOZ01000031.1:0-18296 GCF_001297205.1 Frigoribacterium sp. RIT-PI-h
GAACGGCGCCAGCACCTCGCCGGCGCCGTTCTGACCACCCGGGCGCTCCCGTGCTCCCGGCCCGCGGGTCGGCACGCCGTAGACTCGACACGGCTCGCCGCCCCGCCGCCCCCCCCCGCGACGAAGGGCACCTGTGACCGGTTCGAGACCCCCACGCGGCCTGGCGCTCGCCGCGATCCTGCTGGCCGTGGTGGTCCCCCTCGCGGGCTGCACGTCGTCACCCGAGCCGGCGCCGACGACGCCGCCCACGGCGACGTCGACGGGCGCTCCGGCGTTCTCGTCCGAGTCCACGGCGGCCGAGGCGCTGGCCCACTTCGACGAGGTGAACGCCGCGACCGTCGCGGCGAACGCCCGCCCGGGCGGGCGTGCGGTCGTCGACGCGCTGGTGGCCGCGGGCTTCGACAAGTCGACGATGCAGGTCACCGCCGACACGACCTCGATCGGCCGCGACGCCGACAGTGTGCAGTTCTCGGTGCTCTGGGGCCAGGACTGCCTGATCGGGCAGGTCTCCGGTGCGGGGTACTCGAGCCAGACGGCGCCGGTGCTCGGCACGGGCGCCTGCCTCGTGGGGTCGACCCGAGCCATCGACTGGTGACGTCGGGGGCGGGGCCCCGCCCGATAGACTCGCTGCCATGGCCGAATACATTTACTCGATGGTGCGCGCCCGCAAGGCGGTCGGCGACAAGCTGATCCTCGACGACGTCACCATGTCGTTCATCCCGGGGGCGAAGATCGGTGTCGTGGGGCCGAACGGCGCCGGCAAGTCGACAATCCTCAAGATCATGGCGGGCCTCGACACCCCCAGCAACGGCGAGGCGAAGCTCAGCCCCGGCTACTCGGTCGGCATCCTGATGCAAGAGCCCGAACTCGACGAGACCAAGACCGTCCTCGAGAACGTCCAAGAGGGCGTGGGGCCGATCAAGCAGAAGCTCGACCGCTTCAACGAGGTCTCGGCCGCCATGGCCGAGCCCGACGCCGACTTCGACGCGTTGCTCGCCGAGATGGGCACCCTGCAAGAAGAGATCGACGCCGCCGACGCGTGGGACCTCGACTCCCAGCTCGAGCAGGCCATGTCGGCCCTGCGCACGCCTCCGGGCGACCTCGAGGTCGCGAACCTCTCCGGTGGTGAGAAGCGCCGCGTGGCGCTGTGCAAGCTCCTGCTGCAGAAGCCCGACCTCCTGCTGCTCGACGAGCCCACCAACCACCTCGACGCCGAGAGCGTGCTCTGGCTCGAGCAGCACCTGAGCAAGTACCCCGGCGCCGTGCTCGCCGTGACCCACGACCGGTACTTCCTCGACCACGTCGCCGAGTGGATCGCCGAGGTCGACCGCGGCCGCCTCTACCCCTACGAGGGCAACTACTCGACCTACCTCGAGAAGAAGGGCGAGCGCCTCCAGGTCCAGGGCAAGAAGGACGCCAAGCTCGCCAAGCGCCTCGCCTCCGAGCTCGAATGGGTCCGCAGCAACGCCAAGGGCCGCCAGGCCAAGTCGAAGGCACGTCTGGCGCGCTACGAAGAGATGGCGAACGAGGCCGAGCGCACGCGCACCTTGGACTTCGAAGAGATCGTGATCCCCGTGGGCCCGCGCCTCGGCTCGCAGGTCATCGACGCCAAGAAGCTGCACAAGGCGTTCGGTGAGCGGGTGCTCATCGACGACCTGTCGTTCACCCTGCCTCGCAACGGCATCGTCGGCGTCATCGGCCCGAACGGCGTCGGCAAGACGACCCTCTTCAAGACCGTCGTCGGCCTCGAGCCGCTCGACGGCGGCGAGCTGAAGGTCGGCGAGACGGTCGACATCTCGTACGTCGACCAGAGCCGTGGCGGCATCGACCCGAACAAGAACCTGTGGGAGGTCGTGTCCGAGGGGCACGACTACATCCAGGTCGGCAAGACCGAGATCCCGTCGCGCGCCTACGTGTCGCAGTTCGGCTTCAAGGGCCCCGACCAGCAGAAGAAGGCCGGCGTGCTGTCCGGTGGTGAGCGCAACCGCCTCAACCTGGCGCTGACCCTCAAGCAGGGCGGCAACCTGCTGCTGCTCGACGAGCCCACCAACGACCTCGACGTCGAGACCCTGGGCAGCCTCGAGAACGCGCTGCTCGAGTTCCCCGGTTGTGCCGTCGTCATCACACACGACCGGTGGTTCCTCGACCGCATCGCGACGCACATCCTCTCGTGGGAGGGCCTGAACGAGGACGGCACCCCCAACTGGTACTGGTTCGAGGGCAACTTCGAGGCGTACGAGGAGAACAAGATCGAGCGCCTCGGTGCCGACGCGGCGAAGCCGAGTTCGGCCACGTACCGCAAGCTCACGCGCGACTGACCGGCACCGCACCGTCATGACCCGCCTGCACGTGCCGACCCGAGTCCGCTGGAGCGATCTCGACGGGTACCGACACGTGAACAACGCGTCGATGCTGCGCCTCCTCGAGGAGGCGCGCATCGACGCGTTCTGGTCGGCCGACGGGGCGATCGACGAGCGGTCGTCGGCCGCCGTACTCGACGGCAGTCCGAACGCCACCACGATGACGCTCATCGCCCGGCAAGAGCTCGAGTACCTGATCCCCATCCCGTACCTGCGGGCCCCGCTCGACGTCCAGATCTGGGTCGGACGTCTCGGCGGAGCGAGCCTCGAGGTCTGCTACGAGGTCTGGTCGCCCGAGGGCGTCGAGCCCCGGCAGCTGTTCACGAAGGCCGCCACCACGATCGTGCTCGTCGACTCGGCGACCGACCAGCCACGACGCATCTCCGACGTCGAGCGTGCCGCCTGGTCACCGTTCGTCGAAGAGCCCCTGGCCTTCCGTCGGCGGTGACCCGGCGCTGAACCGGCGCGAGTCGGATCAGCCTCGCGGCACCCGCACCATGCCCTCTTGCGCGACGCTCGCCACGAGCGTGCCCTCGCGGTCGTAGATGCGCCCGAGCGAGAGCCCGCGGCCACCGACCGCGTTGGGGCTCTCTTGCACGTAGAGCAGCCACTCGTCGACTCGGGCGGGGCGGTGCCACCACATGGCGTGGTCGAGGCTCGCGACCTTGAGTCCGGGGGTGACGAACGCGACGCCGTGACGCCGGTAGATGGGTTCGAGCAGGGTGTAGTCGCTGGCGTAGAGCAGGGCGGCGCGGT
Organism: Frigoribacterium sp. RIT-PI-h; assembly: GCF_001297205.1. Classification (NCBI taxonomy): domain Bacteria; kingdom Bacillati; phylum Actinomycetota; class Actinomycetes; order Micrococcales; family Microbacteriaceae; genus Frigoribacterium; species Frigoribacterium sp. RIT-PI-h. Next base: position 3,117 of record NZ_LHOZ01000031.1, read on the forward strand.
GCAGATCGGCGTCGTCGGGCAGCGGGCCCGTCGCCTTGAGCCAGACGGCCTGGTGGGCGACGTGGTCGCCCTCGACGCTGAAGAACACGGGCGAGGGCACGTGACGCATGTCGAACGGGCGCCGCGCCCAGGACTGGGCGACGGGGTTGTCGACGGCCGACAGCAGCTCGGCGTCGCTCGGGACGTCCTCGGGGTCGGGCAGCCCGGTGGGCATGGCGACCTGGTGGTCGAGCCCCTCGTCGGGGGTCTGGAAGGACGCGATCATCGAGAAGATCGGCACGCCGTCCTGCGAGGCCTGGGTGCGGCGGGTCGCGAACGAGCGGCCGTCGTGGATGCGGTCGACCGTGAAGGTGATGGGGATCGTGAGGTCGCCGGGACGCAGGAAGTACGAGTGCAGCGAATGGACGTCGCGTCCGCCCCCGACGGTGCGCTGGGCGGCGACGAGGGCCTGGGCGGCGACCTGTCCGCCGAACACGCGACCGAGCGGCTCGGGCTGTGACCCCCCGGTGAAGACGTCCTGCCCGCCGACGTTGCCCGCCGGCGAGAGGTCGAGGGGGGACAGCAGGCTCTGCAGCGGATCGACGGTCACCCGATGTAGTTTAGGGGGCCGATGAACGACGCATTCACCCTCCCCGACTCCCTGTCCCTCAGCGATCTCGCGACCTATCTCGGGCGTGCCGGCCGGGTGGAGGACGGTTCGGTCCGGCTCATCGCCGGCTCGGGCGTCCTCGCCGTCTACGTCGCCGTCTTCTACCCGATGGGGCTGCTCGACTCGAGCCCCACCGTGCTCGGACTCCGCACCTTCCAACTCGACGACCGTCCCGAGTTCGACGCCGTGGTGCCGGTCCGGTCGCTGAAAGAGCGCCTCGTGCGCCTGCAGAACGACGTCGTCGACCCGACCGCGCCGGTCACCGTGTCCGTGCCGGCCACGGTGAACACGGTGACCTGGGCAGCCATCTCGCCGCCTCGCGGCGGCTGGGCACGGCTCGGCCCGATCGAGGCCGATCGCCTCCGCTCGACGGCCGAGGCAGGAATCGCCCGTGTCGCCGAGGCGATCCCCACGGGCACCGGCGAGCAGATCGTCCACCGGGTGCGGGCCGACGTGTGGTCGGCCCCCGTCGAAGGCGCCGAGGGGGTCCCGGCCGGCGCCGGCTTCGGTGCGCTCAGCCTGGGCTTCCTCGACGGCGAGGACGAGGTCGCCGTCTTCGAGACCGGCACCTGGACGCGCCTCACGACTCCCAAGGGCCACGTCCTCGTGAAACGGCGGTCGTCCCTGCTCTGACGAGCGGTCCGATGCCGAACCGTCCGAGACGAGCGGTCCGTCGGCGAGCGGTCAGCGCTCGAACGTGTTGACCATGGCCTGGGCGGCGCGGTCGAGGTAGCCCCAGAGCATCGCGTCGTCGAGGGGCGCGAGTTCCAGGTCGTCGACGGCCACCCGCATGTGCTGCAGCCAGTGGTCGCGTGCCTCGGGCGTCACCCGGAACGGCATGTGCCGCATGCGCAGGCGGGGATGCCCACGCTCCTGGCTGTAGGTGGTGGGTCCGCCCCAGTACTGCTCGAGGAACCCCGTCAAGCGCTGGATCGCCCCTTCGAGATCCGACTCGGGGTACATCGGCCAGAGCACGTCGTCGGTCCGGACGCCCTCGTAGAAGCGGCGGACCAGCTTCTCGAAGGTCGGCCGCCCGCCGATCTGCTGCCAGAAGTTGCCCTGGGCGGCGTCGTCACCGAGACCCCGCCGGACGGTGACCGGCACGGCCGACGGCGGGGGAGCCGCGGGCTGGTCGGTGGACGGGCGCGGCGTCAGCGGGAGGTCGCTCACTTGCGCTTGCTCCGCGGCACATGGGGCGTGGGCACCGTACGCGGCGCCCGGGCGCCCTGGACCGAGGAGGCGCTGTCGAAACCGGTCAGGACGACGCTCGTCAACGAGGGCAGCACGATGTCCATGGCGTCCAGGGTCTTCTTGAGACGTGAGCGCAGTTCGCGGTCGACGTTGTCGCGATCGGAGGACCGGGTCTTGGCGACGATGCGGATCACCACGTGCTCCTCGGCGATCGACTGGATGCCCCAGACCTCGGGTTGGTCGATGATGGCGCGTCGCCACTTCGGGATCGCGGCGAGCTCGGTGGCCGTATTGAGCATGGCGTCCTGCACCTGGTCGACGTCGGCCGAGTACGGCACGGCGAGGTCGATGACCACGCGCGTCCAGCCCTGGGACATGTTGCCCACCCGCAGGATCTCGCCGTTGCGCACGAACCACAGCACGCCGTTGACGTCACGCACCTGGGTGACCCTGATGCCCACCGCCTCGACCACGCCGGCGGCGGGTCCGACGTCGACGACGTCGCCCACGCCGAGCTGGTCCTCGGCGACCATGAAGATGCCGTTCAGCATGTCCTTGACGATGTTCTGGGCGCCGAAGGCGAGACCCGCCCCCACGACCCCGGCCGCGCTGACGATGGCGACGGCGTTGAAGTTGAGTTCGCCGAGGATCAAGACGAGCGCGATGCCTGCGACGACGACCGTGACCACGTTGTTCAGCACGCTGCCGAGGGTGCGAGTGCGCTGCACGACCCGGACCGCCTGGAGCGGCGAAGCCATGAGGGCCTGCGTGTCGTCGACGTTCTGCTTCCGCTTGATGCCGTTCACGACCTGGTCCACGACCCGACGGATGGTGAAGTGCAGGGCGACGCGCAACAACACCGCGACGAGCAGGATCGCGACGATCCGGATGGGGACGCGCCACATCGTCCAGAACGCGTCCCAGTCGAAGGCGATCGGGGCGGCGGGGTCGGTGGCAGCTGCGAGGAGGAGGTCCATATGAGCGACAAGTCAAGCACGCCGCCGCAACCCCACCCGAGAGGCGCCTGGACGCCGGAACGGCGGGCCCTGTGAGAGGGCCCGCCGTCCGGGGCGATCATCGGGCCGTCGGGCGGCCCGGGTCGTGACTACTGCTGGTCGACCGCCTGCACCCGCAGGGCCCGCTCGACGCCCGCGACGCTCTCGCTCACGATGCGGCGCAGGGCCGGCGTCTCGGGGTTCGCCTCGAGCCACGCGTACGACGCGTCGACGAGCGCCTGATCGGCGAGGCCGGCCGGGTAGAGCCCCGAGACGAGGGGGTCGGCGATGTGGTAGCTGCGCGACTCCCAGATGCCGGTGAGCGACGAGAAGTAGCGCTCGACGAGCGGCTGCAGGATCGCCGGGTCGTTCGTGTGCTGGAACCCGAGGGTCGTCGCGCGGACGATGGCGTTGGGCTGCTCGGCGCTGTCGACGACCGACGCGAAGGCGGCGAGCTTGCCCTCGGTGGTCGCGATCGTCGCACGGGCCCGTGCGGCCGCCTGGGCGCCGTTCGCCGTGTTGTCCTCGGCGAGGGCGGCGTCGATCTCGGCCTCGCCGGCGCCGCCGACGAGCACGAGGCCCTCGAGCAGCTGCCAGCGCAGGTCGGTGTCGACGGTGAGGCCCTCGAGGGCGCGAGACCCGTCGAGCAGACCGGCCAGCGCCTCCTCGTGCTCATCGGTCGACGCGATCGCGGCGAAGAAGGTGACGAACTGGAACTGGGCGTCCGACCCGGCCTCGGCGCCCTGGGCCAGGGCCCAGAGACCGTCGCCGACCTCGGTGATCGTGGAGGCGCGGCGTGCGGGGGCGACGTAGCTGCGGGCGGTCTGCAGCAGCTGCGAGAGCGTGGTGCGGATCGTCGTCGACTCGGTCTCGGTCGCGATGTTGTCGAGCACGAGCCGCACGTAGTCGGAGGCCGAGGTCTCGGCGTCGCGCGTCGCGTCCCAGACCGAGCCCCAGACGAGGGCGCGGGCCAGAGGGTTCGAGATCTTCGACAGGTGCGCGATCGCGGTCGCGAGCGACACCTCGTCGAGGCGGATCTTCGCGTAGGCGAGGTCGTCGTCGTTGATCAGCACGAGGTCGCCGCGGTTCAGGCCGACCAGTTCGGGCACCTCGGTGCGGGTGCCGTCGACGTCGATCTCGACGCGGTCGGTGCGCACCAGCGCGTCGCCCTGCAGGGCGTAGAGGCCGATGGCGAGGCGGTGCGGCCGGATGGTGGGGTGGTCGGCGGGCGCCTCTTGCAGCACGGCGAACGAGGTGATCACGCCGTCCTCGTCCACCTCGAGCTCGGGACGCAACGTGTTGACACCCGCGGTCTCGAGCCAGAGCTTCGACCAGCTGGTCAGCTCGCGGCCCGAGGTCGCCTCGAGCTCGACGAGCAGGTCGCTCAGCTCGGTGTTCGAGTGGTGGTGCTTCTTGAAGTACGCGGCGACGCCGGCGTAGAAGGCGTCGATGCCGACCCAGGCGACGAGCTGCTTGAGGACCGACCCGCCCTTGGCGTAGGTGATGCCGTCGAAGTTGACCTGGACGTCCTCGAGGTCGGTGATCGTGGCGACGACGGGGTGGGTCGACGGCAGCTGGTCCTGGCGGTAGGCCCAGCTCTTCTCCATCGCCTGGAAGGTGGTCCAGGCCTCGGTCCACTCGGTCGCCTCGGCGGTCGAGATGGTCGAGGCCCACTCGGCGAACGACTCGTTCAGCCAGAGGTCGTTCCACCACTTCATCGTGACGAGGTCGCCGAACCACATGTGGGCGAGCTCGTGCAGGATCGTGACGACGCGGCGTTCCTTGATGGCGTCGGTCACCTTGCTGCGGAAGACGTAGGTCTCGACGAAGGTGACGGCACCCGCGTTCTCCATGGCGCCGGCGTTGAACTCCGGCACGAAGAGCTGGTCGTACTTCTCGAAGGGGTACGCGTAGTCGAACTTGTCCTCGTAGTAGGCGAAGCCCTGACGGGTCTTCTCGAAGATGTAGTCGGCGTCGAGGTACTCCGTGAGCGAGCGACGCGTGAAGATGCCCAGCGGGATCGTGCGGCCGTCGGAGCTGGTGAGGTCGCTGCGGACGACGTCGTACGGGCCGGCGATGATCGCCGTGACGTAGCTCGAGAGCACGGGCGTGGGCGAGAACGTCCAGGTGCCGGTCTCGCCGTCGACGACGGGTTCGGGGGTGGTCTGGTTGCTGACGACCTGCCAGCGTGCGGGCGCGGTGACCGTGAACTGGAACGTCGCCTTGAGGTCGGGCTGCTCGAAGACCGCGAAGACGCGGCGGCTGTCGGGCACCTCGAACTGCGAGTAGAGGTAGACCTCGCCGTCGACCGGGTCGACGAAGCGGTGAAGGCCCTCGCCGGTGTTGGTGTACTCGGCGTCGGCGACGACCTCGAGCACGTTGTCGGCGGCCAGCTCGGCGAGCTGGATGCGGACGCCGTCGGAGACCGCGTCGACGTCGAGCGCGGCACCGTTGAGGGTCACCGAGTGCACGGTGCGGGTGAGCGCGTCGATGAAGGTCGACGCGCCGGGGGTGGCGGTGAAGCGCACGGTGGTCGAGCTGCCGAACACCTCGTCGCCGCGGGTCAGGTCGAGGGCGATCTCGTACGACTGGACGTCGACGACGTTCTTGCGCTCTTGCGCCTCGACGCGGGTGAGGTTCTCTCCGGGCACGCTGGCTCCATCCGTCTGGGGGGTGAGGGGGGACTCGTGGTCCGCTGAAAGCCTAGACCGGCTGTACGACACCGGGGTGTTGACTGAGGGCATGACCGACACCCCCGTCCCCGCGCCCCACACCGTCGTCGACTTCTGGTTCGACCCCTCGTGCCCCTGGGCCTGGATGACCAGTCGCTGGGTCGACGAGGTCGCGCGGCACCGCGACCTCGACGTCACCTTCCACGTCATGAGCCTCGCGGTGCTGAACGAGGACGCCGACGTCAGCGACGAGTACAGGGCGAACTTCGCCCGCATGCTGCGCTACACGCGTCTCGTCACGGCCGCGGGCGAGCTCCACGGTCAGCAGATCGTCAAGCCGCTGTACGACGCCCTCGGCACCCGCATCCACCACGAGGGCGAGGAGGACGGCGACGTCGTGATCGCCGGGGCCGTGGCCGAGGTCGGGCTGCCCGCCGACTTCGCGCGGTACGCCGACGGAGACGAGTTCGACGAGCAGATGCGCGCCAGCCACTTCGACGGCATCGGCCGCGTCGGCCAGGACGTCGGCACACCCGTCATCGCCGTCGACGGCGTGGCCTTCTTCGGCCCCGTCATCTCGCCCGCACCCAAGGGCGACGAGGCCGTCCGCCTCTGGGACGGCGTGGTCGCCGTGGCGTCGTACCCCGGGTTCTTCGAGATCAAGCGCTCCCGCACGGTCGGGCCGATCTTCGACTGAGGACCCGCGCCTCCTCGGGCCCCGACGGCGGACCACGAGGAGGCGCGGTGCCGGTCGGCCCCGTCGTGGCCCGGTTCTAGGATGGTCACCATGCGCATCCACGTGGCGACCGATCACGCCGGCCTCGACTTCAGCACGACCGTCATCCAGCACCTCACCGACGCGGGCCACGACGTGACCGACCACGGTCCGACGAGTTACGAGCCGCTCGACGACTACCCGTCGTTCTGCATCGCGGCGGCGCGGGCGACCGTGCGTGACCAGCGTGCCGGCCACGAGGCGCTCGGCGTCGTCTTCGGCGGCTCGGGCAACGGCGAGCAGATCGCCGCGAACAAGGGCGAGGGGGTCCGGGCGGCCCTGGTCTGGAACGACTCGACCGCGAAGCTCGCCCGTCAGCACAACGACGCGAACGTCATCGCCATCGGTGCGCGTCAGCACACCGAGGCCGAGGCGCTCGCCTTCATCGACGCGTTCGTCGCCGAGCCGTTCAGCCACGACGAACGCCACGTGCGCCGCATCGCGCAGGTCGGCGAGTACGAGACCACGGGCGCCATCGCCGGTCACCCGGTCGACTGACGACGTAACGTCGAGAGCGGCGAGACCCCGATCGGGGCCTCGCCGCCCCGTCGTCTCCGCCGTCACGCGCGAGACCGTCACCCCCGACCACCGAGCGAGGGGCCGCCGTGCCCGAGGGCCATTCCGTCCCCCGCATCGCCAACCAGTTCGAGCAGAGCTTCGTCGGCCACCGCGTCGAGCTGAGCTCGCCCCAGGGGCGGTTCGCCGACGGGGCGACCCGGCTCGACGGCGCCACGATGGTCGACGCGAAGGCCGTCGGCAAGCAGATGTTCCTCGAGTTCGACAACGGGCTCTGGCTGCACGTGCACCTCGGGCTCTACGGCGCCTGGGACTTCGCCGGTGACATCGCCACGGGCCACTCGATGGCCGAGTCGCGCACGCGCCGGGCAGCGACCCGCAAGGCCGAGAACGCTCCCGACGACGACGGCGAGGACTCGATGGCCAGCATCGGTGCCCCTCGCAGGACGCGCGTGCGCATGGCCGAGCAGGAGAAGACCGAGGACGACATCGAGTCGTTCCCGCCCGAGCCCGTCGGTCAGGTCCGCGTGCGCCTGCTGACCGACACCGCCGTCGGCGACCTCCGTGGCCCGACGAAGTGCGAGGTCCTCGACGCGGCCGGGGTCGACCTGGCGATCTCGAAGCTCGGCCCCGACCCCCTGGTCGACTCGCCCAAGAAGGGCAGCGACCGCTTCGTCACGACCGTCCGCAAGAAGCGCACCCCGATCGGTCTGCTGCTGATGGACCAGAGCGTCGTCAGCGGCATCGGCAACATCTACCGCGCCGAGCTGCTGTTCCGCGCCCGGCTCGACCCGCACACGCCCGGCAACCAGGTGCCCGAGGACGTGCTGCGCGCCCTCTACAAGGACTGGACGAAGTTGCTGAAGAGCGGCGTCGAGCTCGGCCAGATGATGACCATGGACGGCCTCACCAAGGCCCAGCACGCCAAGGCGCTGCGCAGCCGGGCCGACCGACACTGGGTCTACCACCGCGAGGGCCTGCCCTGCCGGGTCTGCGGGACGAACATCGTGATGGAGATGGCCGCGGGCCGCAAGCTCTACTGGTGCCCGACCGACCAGGTCTGACCGGCCTGCCGTGTTACGTCCGTGTCACAGCTTTCAACCGCGACTGAAACCTGTGCCAGGGTGACACCATGCGGCACACCCCCACGTTCGTCCTGTCCGACGTCGACGAGGTCAAGCGGTTGATCCGCGAGAACCCCTGGGCCACGATCGTGTCCCACACGGCCGCGGGACTCGTGGCGTCGCACTACCCGGTCGTGCTCGAGCAAGACGACGCCGACCCCGATGCCATCGTGATCGTCAGCCACGTCGGCCGTCCCGACGAGCGGTCGCACGAGCTCGGTGAGCACGAGGTCATGGTGATCGTCCAGGGCCCGCACGGCTACGTCTCACCGGGCTGGTACCCGGCCGAGCAGATCATCCCCACCTGGAATCACGTCACCGCGCATCTGTGGGGCACCCCCGAGATCCTCTCCGACGACGAGAACTTCCGCGTGCTGGGCGAGCTCGTCGACCACTTCGAGCGCGTCATGCCCGAGCCCTCGACCCTGACCCTCGACGACGAGGGCTCTCGACGGGTCGCGAAGGGCACCGTCGGCATCCGCCTGCGCGTCACCCGGTTCGACGCCCGCGCGAAGCTCAGCCAGAACAAGGCGCCCGAGGTCGTCGACCGCATCGTCGACGAGCTCGAGCACGGTGAGCACTACGCACAGCCCGCGCCCGCCGCCGAGATGCGCCGGGTTCGCGACCGATGACGGTCGGCGGCGGCACCCCGGCCGAGGAGGCGCGGCGCACGCTCCTGAGGGACGTCCGCCTCGTCGGCGGCGGGCCCGCCCCCGTGGACGTCCTGCTCGACGGCGGCCGCGTCGTCGCGCTCGCGTCCGGTCTCGCCCCCGACGGCGCCGAGGTGGTCGACCTCGACGGCCGCTGGCTCGCCCCGGGCCTCTGGGACTCCCACGTCCACATGGACCAGTGGGCGCTGGTGCGCCGTCGGCTCGACCTGTCGCGGGCGCGGTCCGCCGCCGAGGCGGCCTCGATCGTGGGGGAGCGCTTGCGCGACGAGCCGGTCGAGGCGGGTGGCACCCTCGTCGGCTACGGCTTCCAGGACGCGCTCTGGCCCGACGCCCCGAGCCGTGCGCTGCTCGACTCGGTGGCGGGCGACGTGGCGGTCGTCCTGGTCAGCAACGACCTCCACTCCGTCTGGCTCGACTCGTCCGCCCTGGCCCGTCACGGTCACGCCGACCACCCGACCGGTCTGCTGCGCGAGCAGCCGGCCTTCGACGTCAGCGCCGCCGTGAGCGTCGTCCCGGACGAGCAGCTCGACCGGTGGGTGGCCGAGGCCGTCGACGCGGCTGCCGCGCGGGGGGTCGTCGGCGTCGTCGACCTCGAGATGACGCTGTCGCTCGACCGCTGGAGCCGCCGCGTGGCCGGCGGGACCCGCGGACTGCGCATCCGACCCGGGGTCTACCCGCGCGACCTCGACGCCGTCGTCGCCCGCGGGCTGCGCACCGGCGACGAGATCCCGGGCACCGACGGCCTCGTCACCATGGGGCCGTTCAAGATCATCACCGACGGCTCCCTCGGCACCCGCACCGCGTGGTGCCACGACCCGTACCCCGGGCTCGAGGGCGACCCCGCGGCCCGGGGGGTGCGCATCTACGAGACCGAGGAGCTCGTCGGGTGGCTGCGCCGCGCCTCCTCGGCGGGGTTCGTGCCGGCCGTGCACGCGATCGGCGACGCCGCGAACGCCCAGGCGCTCGACGCCCTCGAGAAGGTCGGCTGCGGCGGCAGCATCGAGCACGCGCAGTTGCTCGACGCGCGCGACGTCGACCGGTTCGCGCGCCTCGGCATCGTGGCCAGCGTGCAGCCCGAGCACGCCATGGACGACCGTGACGTGGCCGACCGGCTCTGGGCCGGCCGGACCGACCGCGCGTACCCGTTCGAGAGCCTCGTCGCCGCGGGGGTGACCCTCAGGCTCGGGTCGGATGCGCCGGTGGCCCCGCTCGACCCCTGGGTGGCGATGGCGGCGGCGATCTCGCGGTCGCGCGACGGACGCGAGCCGTGGCACCCCGAGCAACGCGTGGTCGCCTCGGCGGCGCTCGCGGCCTCCACGGGCGGCCGGGCGAGGGTGGAGGTCGACTCCGTCGCCGATCTCGTCGTCACCGAGGCCGACCCGCTCACCGCGACCGACGACGTCCTGCGCGCCCTCCCCGTCGCGGGCACGCTGCTGGCCGGGCGGTGGACCCACCGGACCCCCTGACCATCGGCCCGGGTGTTTCCCCGATGTTTCGTGGCCATGAAGGTTTCAAAAACTAGTGAAACTTCTGACGCCCAAGTCTTCCGCCGGGCGGCCACCCCTCCCTAGCGTGGCGTCACACCGTCTCGTCACGGCATCGGAGTGCACCACCCGACCCGCCCCGCCCCGGGCGCTGGAGGACACATGAGAGCCACCCGTACGACCCTCGTCACCGCCGCCGCCACCGTCGTGGCCCTCACCCTCGGGGGCTGTGCCGCCGGAGGCGACAGCTCGTCCGCCGACGCGGGCGGCACCTTCGTCTACGCGACGGGAGAGCCGGACCACCTGACCCCCGGGCGTCAGACCGTCGCCTTCACCCAGGTCATGAGCCTGTTCGCCCCGCTCGTCTCGGTCGACGCGGACAACGCGATCACCTACGTCCAGGCCGAATCGGTCGAGTCCGACGACAACGTGACCTGGACCATCACCCTGCGCGACGGCTGGACCTTCCAGGACGGCAGCCCCGTCACCGCCACGAGCTACGTCGACGCGTGGAACTACACGGCCGACGCCGCCAACGCGTTCGAGAACAGCGGCCAGCTCGCCGGCATCGTCGGCTACACCGACCTCAACCCCGCCGAGGGCGAGCCCACCGCGAGCACCATGAGCGGCCTCACCGTCGTCGACGACACGACCTTCACGGTCGAGCTGACGCACGCCGACAGCCAGTTCCCCCTGCAGATCAGCCAGGCCCAGACCGGCTTCTACCCGATGCCCGAGTCGGCGTACGACGACATGGACGCGTACGACCGCGAGCCCGTCGGCAACGGCCCGTTCGAGATGACCGAGCCCTGGGTGGACGACGCCGAGTTCACGGTCGAGAAGTACGCCGACTACCAGGGCGACGACGCCGCCCAGGTCGACAGCATCACCTACCGCAGCTACAGCGACCAGAACACCGCGTACACCGACGTGCTCGCGGGCAACGCCGACGTGCTGTTCCTCCCTGCATCCAAGATGACCTCGGCCGAGGCCGACTTCGGCGACCGGCTGTACTCGTTCGACGCCCCGGGCATCGACTACCTCGGCTTCCCGCTGACCGACGAGCGCTACTCGGACGTCCGCGTGCGACAGGCCATCTCGATGTCGATCGACCGCGACGCCGTGAACACCGCCATCTACGGCGGCCTCTACGAGCCGGCCACGGCCTTCACCCCGTCCGCCATGACGGGCACGCCGGACGGCCTCTGCGGCGAGTACTGCGAGTTCGACCCCGATGCGGCGAAGGCCCTGTTGGCCGAGGCCGGGGGCTTCGACGGCCCCATGGAGATCGTCTACCCCGGCGGCAGCGGCGTCGACTCGCTCTTCGAGGCCTACGCGAACCAGATCCGCCAGAACCTCGGCATCGACGACGTCGTGGCCAAGCCGAGCACCGACTGGGCCGAGTACTCCCAGGGGCTCGTCGCCCGCACCCCGGCCGGCCCGCACTTCGGCCACTGGGGCGCCCTCTACGTCAGCCAGCAGAACACGCTGCGGTCGCTGTTCACCGAGGCCGGCGGCTGCCACGACTGCACCTGGTACAGCTCGCCCGACGTCGACGCCCTGCTCGACGCGGCCGACCAGGCCGCGACGCCCGAGGCCGCGACCGACGCGTACCGGGCCGTGCAGGAGCGGGTGCTCGAGGACTTCCCGGTCGCGCCCACCTTCTCCGACAAGTACTCGTACGTGACCAGCGAGAAGATCGCGACGCTGCCGCAGGCCGCGGGCAGCCCGATCGTGCAGGGGATCACCCTGAAGTGACGATCCACGACCGCGTCACCCGCGCCTCCTCCTCCGCCGTCCTCGGCTCGACGGACGACATCGTCCGTCGGGCCGGGGCGGTACCCCCGCTCGACGGCTTCCCCACCCTCGACGACCTGGGGCGCCTCTCCGCCCGCCTCGGGCGCGAGGCCCCCGGCCCCGTCTCGGGCGGGCGGGTGGCGAGGGGCCGCCTGGGCGAGCCGATCCTGATGTACTCCGTCGGCTCGGGCTCGCGCGACCACCTCATCGTCGGCGGTGTCCACCCCAACGAGCCCATCGGGTCGTGGACGGCGATCCACCTCGCCGAGACGCTCTGCGCCGACGACGAGCTGCGGACGGCGCTCGACGCCACCTGGCACATCGTGCCGAGCATCGACCCCGACGGCGGCCGCCTCAACGAGGGCTGGTTCGCCGACCCGGGCGACCGGGGCCACTACGCACGGCGCTTCTACCGGCCGGCACCCGACGAGCAGGTCGAGTGGACCTTCCCGACCTCGTACAAGGACGCCTACTTCGACCGCGTGATGCCCGAGACGCTCGGGTTGATGCGCCTGATCGACGAGCTGCGGCCCGATCTCTACGTGAGCCTCCACAACGGCGAGATGGGCGGCGTCTACTACTACCTGAGCCGCCCCGTGCCCGAGTTGACCGAGGTGCTGCACGCGGTGCCCGCGTCGCTCGGGCTGCCGCTCGACACGGGCGAGCCCGAGTCGCCGTTCCTCGAGCGGTACGCGCCGGCGGTGTTCGGCACCGGCACGATCGCCGACGCCTACGACTACCTCGAGTCGCTCGGGGTGGACCCCACCCCCGAGATCGCCGGCTCGTCGTCGAGCGAGTACGCGAGCCGACACGGCACCCTCGGGGTCGTGGCCGAGCTGCCGTACTGGAAGCACCCCGACGCCGACGACGAGTCTCCGACCGACGAGTCGTACGCCGACCTCCTGCGGCGGACGGGCGGTGAGATGACCGCCACGGGGGAGGCGCCCGTTGACCTCCTCTCGCGGGCGGAGCCTCTCCTCACGTTCGAGTCGCCCTTCCTGCGGGCCTCACGCTCCTTCGTCCCGATGCTCGTCCGCATGGGGGCCGTCGACCGTGCACGGGCCGCGAGCCCGGAGTCCGCCCGTCCCGCCACCGTCGCCGAGCGCTTCTCCTGCGAGGACCTCGTGCACTGCTTCCGGCTGCGCTACGGCGGCATGCTCCTGCGTGCGGTCGAGGCCGAGGCGGTCGCCGGCACGGCGACGGCGCCCCTGCGTCGTCTGGTCGACGAGACCGCGGTGCTCTACGCCGCCTGGCAGGCCGAGGCCGCGGCCGTCGACCGGGCCGAGGTCATCCCGATCTCGAGCCTGGTAGGTGTCCAGTACGGCACCGTGCTGGCGGCCGCGGCCCACCTCGCGGCCGGGGGCGCCGCGGGGGGCGAAACCGGGTCGGCCCCGCGATGAAGGCCGTCCTCGCCGTGGTCGAGCGCGTCGGCGGCCTCGCCGTCGTCTTCGTCGGCGGGACCTTCGTGATCTACGTCATGGTCTTCGCCCGGCCCGGCGCCCGACCCGGGCGCCCGGCGGGGACCGGCCCTCAGCGACGGGGTCGCCCGCGCCCCGCGCCCGGGTCCCCCCCCGCCGAGCCGCTCTGGCAGCAGTACACCCGCTACATCGGCGGGCTCTCCCGGGGCGACGTCGGCACGGCCTTCCCCGGGCAGTCGGTCGCCGGCCAGATGGCCAGCCGGTGGCCGGTCACCGTCACGCTCGCCCTGTCGGCCTGGCTGCTCGAGATCGTCGTCGGCATCGGCCTCGGGGTGGTGTCCGCGCTGAAGCGCGGCACGCTGGTGGACCGGACCATCCTCGGCGGCACTATCGTCGCCAGCGCGATCCCGGTCTTCGTGGTGGGCGTGACGCTGCAGCTCGTCTTCGCTGTCCGGCTCGACTGGTTCCCCGTCGCCGGCGTGACGACCGGGTGGCCGACGGCCTACGTGTTGCCCGCGATCGTCATCGCGCTGTTCGGCCTGGCCTCGGTGTCACGCCTGACCCGCGCCTCCGTGCTCGAGAACCTGAGCTCGGACTACGTCCGGACGGCTCGGGCCAAGGGGCTCACGCCGCGTCGGGTCATCGGGGTGCACGTGATGCGCAACTCGTTGATCCCGACCGCGACCTTCCTCGCGACCGACCTCGGCTACCTGCTCGGCGGCACGGTCATCATCGAGGGCATCTTCAACCTGCCGGGCGTCGGCAACCTGCTCTTCGGGGCCATCCGAAGCCACGAGGGCGCCACGGTGGTCGGCATCTCGACCGCGCTGATCCTCGTCTTCCTCGTCACCAGCCTCCTGGTCGACGCGATCCATGCCCTGCTCGACCCGAGAGTGCGCCGATGACCGAGAGCTTCACCACCCCCGTCGCCCCGTCCCTCGCCGACGGTCGTCGTCACCCGTTGAGGCGTGCCGTCCGGCGTCCGGGGTTCTTCGTGCCGGCCGCCGTGATCGCCCTGCTGGCCCTGATCGCGATCTTCCCCGGTCCCTTCGCCGGCCTGTTCGGCCACGGCGACCCGCGCGCCTGCGACCTCAACCTCAGCGGCGCCGACCCGACGGGCGGGCACCCCTTCGGGTTCGACCTGCAGGGCTGCGACGTCTACGCCAACGTGATCCACGGCACCCGCGCCTCCTTGTCCGTCGGTCTGCTGACCACGGTGCTCTCGATGGTCGTGGCGATCGTCGTGGGCACGATCGCCGGCCTGTACGGCGGCATCGTCGACGCGGCCCTGTCGCGCCTGACCGACGTCTTCCTCGGCTTCCCCCTGCTGCTGGGCGCCGTCGTGGTGCTCACCAGCGCCGGCGAGCGGTCCGTGCTGACGGTCTCGCTGGTGCTGGCGCTGTTCGGCTGGCCGACGATGGCGCGCCTCGTCCGGGGCTCCGTGCGCTCGGTGCGGCAGGCGGACTTCGTCCTCGCCGCGCGCACCATGGGTCTCTCGACCTGGCGCATCGTGACGCGCTACGTGCTGCCGAGCTCGCTCTCGCCGGTCTTCGTCGTCGCGACCATCACGGTCGGCGGCGTGATCGTCGCCGAGAGCTCGCTGACCTATCTGGGCATCGGTCTCGAGGCGCCAGCCATCTCGTGGGGGCTGCAGCTCTCGAGCGCGTCGAGCCAGTTCCAGAACGCGCCGCACCTGCTCGTCTTCCCGGCGCTGTTCCTGGCCGTGACCGTGCTCAGCATCATCAGCCTCGGTGACACCCTGCGTGCCGCCCTCGACCCCCGCCGCCACGAGGCACACCCGCTCGAGGGGTACCAGCCGGTCGGCGGTCATCAGGGGCCCCATCGCCGGGGGGGCCCCGCGCACCAGGCCCGCTTGGCCGCCGCGCTC
>NZ_LHOZ01000073.1:0-16877 GCF_001297205.1 Frigoribacterium sp. RIT-PI-h
GGAGCGACCCCGGTCAGGAGGCGCGGGTGGCGCGGACGACGAACGGCCCGGCCCACGAGGGGGCCGGGCCGTGCTCCGGGGTGACGTCCGGCGTCAGAAGCTCGTCTGGGCCGGCGTGTCGGTCTGCAGCAGGATGCCGTCCTGGATGGCGCGCTTCCGCAGGGCGACCTTCGTGCCCACGTCGTAGCCGGCCACGCGGTACTTCTCGCGGATGCGCTTGAGGTAGCTCTTGGCGGTCTCTTCGCTGATGCCGAGCTGGTAGGCGACGGCCTTCACCGGCTCGCCACCGCCGTAGAGCGCCATCACGCGGCGTTCTTGTGCGCTGAGCTTCGGCACGCCGCCGACCTCGGCGGCGTTCAGGGCCAGGTCGAGTTCGGCCGAGATGTACGACTCGCCCTTGGCTGCCGAGCGGATCGCCTCGACGATCATCTCGGCGTCCTCGCTCTTGACGAGGTAGCCCAGGGCGCCGGCGGCGAGGGCCTCGCGCACCACGTTGGGCTCGGAGTAGGTGCTCATCAGGACGGTCTTGACGCCCGTCGTCTTGAGCGTGTTGATCTTCAGCGAGATCGGGATGTTGTCCTTGAGGTCGAGGTCGAGCAGCACGACGTCGACGGGGAACTCGGGGTGCGTGAGCAGCTCGGGCCAGGACGCGACCGCGGCGACCATCGAGATGTCGCTCGCGGCACCACGGATCCACTCGCTGAGGGCGCCCAGGAGCATCTTGTGGTCGTCTACGAGGGCGAGGCGGATGCGGTCGTCGTGGTCTGACACGTCGGGACCTTCTTTCAGGACGGTGTGGGGTTCATGCTACGGGCGGGGGTGGTGATCGGGCCGGACCACGCGGGGTGCTCGGCGGCTCAGGCCTCGGCGGGGTTGTCGACGATGCAGCTGACCGAGATCTTGACGCTCGATTCGTGGGACGACACGACGTACTCCCCGGCGCGCTCGAGGGCGTTCCAGGTGGCGGGCGTGACGCGGTTGCGGCGGATGCCCGTCGTCGAGAGCACGACGGGCACGCACACGCTGCGACCGGCGAACGACTGGGACGCGGCGGTCACCGGGCCGAGGGCGAGCTGGATGGTCGTGCCCGGGGCGCGGCTCTTCGAGTCGCCGAGCAGCAGCCAGACGCCCTGCAGCAGGCCGTCGCGCTGTGCCGGGGCGAGCAGGCCGGCCAGCGACGACGGGTCGACCAGCGTGACCGACCGGCCGAGGTACTCGGACTCGGTGACCGCGTGGTGCAGCCAGGTCTCGCGCCGGCCCTCGATCAGGTGCAGGCGGAGTTCGGTGGCGAGCGACGCGGCCTGCGAGGCGACCTTGGGCGAGAGGGGCAGCGGCACGTCGCCGTTCGCGACCCCGTCGAGCAGCTTCTCGGCGGCGAGGTCGAGCCGCGCCAGTTCGTCGCTCGCGAGCATGCCCACCGCGAAGCGGGGTTGCGACACGTTGCTCTGCACGAGCACCCGGTCGAGCTCGACCTGCACCATGCGGCGGAACCGGTGCACCGCGAAGGTGGCGATGGCGCTCGGCAGGACGGCCAGGGCCACCACGGTGATCTGCTGCGGCCCCGAGTCGCTGGTGACGGGCGTCGAGAGCGCCACCATGACGACGAGCGCCACGAACAGCAGGGCGGTGGCGACGACCACCTCGCGCACGGGCCTGAGGGTGACGATCGGCAGCAGGCCGAAGCCGACGGCCACGCTCGAGGTGGCGTAGGCGCCCACGTCGTGCAGGGGCCAGATGGCGACGAAGTCGAGTGCGACGACGACGGCCAGCACGACCCCGATCACCGCGAACACCCCCGTGGTGAGCCTCTCGCCCCGCACCGTCACGAGCACGGCCGTGCCGATGAAGGTCGCCACGTACAGCAGCCACGAGATCAGGACGGGGGCGACGTCGGGATAGGCCGACAGGTGGCTGAGGAAGAAGGCGAGGCCGTACACGGCCTGGAGTGCGGCGACCACGGCCGCGCCGACGCCGAGGTAGCCGGTGCCGAGCGTCGCGCCGGCCGCGCGCGCCTGGCGCAGCGAGCGCGCGCCGGTCGAACTGATCGGCAGACCGCGGGCGGCCCGGCGGCCCCGGAGGACTCCGAGGGTGTTCTCGTCGATGCTCATCGCGGGGCCTCCAGGACGACGGTGGTGCCCGATCCGGGGGACGAGAAGAGGCGGGCGCTGCCGCCGACCTCGTGCAGCCGGCCGACGACGGACTCCTTGAAGCCCAGGCGTTCTTCGCTGATGCCGGCGAGGTCGAAGCCGACTCCGGCGTCGGTGACCATGGCGCGCACCATCGAGTCGTCGTGGATGATCGTGACGTGCGCCTCGGTCACCCCGGCGTGACGTCGCACGTTCTCGAGGCACTCGGCGAGGGCCAGCAGGAAGGCGTCGAGCACGTGCGTGGGCAGCAGCACCTGGCCGGTGCCGTGCCAGCTCACCTCGAGGCCCATGCGTCCGAAGCGCTGCTTGACCGACTCGAGGGTCTGGCCGAGCGGGGACTCCTCGACGGTCTCGAGGCTGTAGTCGCCCGAGGCCTGCGGCTGGGGGGTGCCGCCGAGACGCAGGTGGCGCAGCAGACGGGCGTCCTCGGCGGCCTGGTCCTGCAGAGCCTGGGGGGTGACGCCGAAGCCCGAGTGGGCGAGCAGGGTCAACGTGGCCAGCACGGTGTCGTGCAGCAGGCGTGCGCCCTGCCGACGTTGCGCCTCGGTCTCGCTGGCCTGGCGTTCGGCCCGGTGGGCGTTGCCGATGCTGTAGATGCGGCGGGCCGCCAGGGGCACGGCACGTCCGAGCCAGAGTCCCGTGACGAAACAGGAGACCCAGCCGAGCAACACGGCCGCGACCGGGAAGGTGAAGAGCGAGCCGGTGGCCAGGGCCACCAGGGCCAGCTCGACGACGAAGGCCACGATCGCCGTGGTCAACCGCGGTCGGCTCGACGAGAGCATCAGGCTGAAGGCGGCGGTCGCACCGCCGGCCAGGGGGATGATCGCGGTGGCGAGCGGGCCGTCGTCGGGGCCGCCGGCGGGCAGCAGGGCCACCACGGTCGCGGCGATGCCCGAGGCCAGCCCGACCGGGACCCAGACGCGGGCGCGCGGCCCGGTGACGAAGAGCAGCGACACGACGAGCAGCGCGACGAGCGGGGCGATGGCCGCGAGGTGCAGGGGGTCGGTGACGCCGGGGATCGCCAGGGCCACGATCGAGACCGCCGCGCAGGCGAGCCCCAGGGTGCTGGTCGTGCTGCTGAGCAGACGATCGCGCTCTTGGGCGAAGATGTCCATGATTCGTGAGTGGCTTCCGACGGTGGCGTCACGGCTGCCGGGTGGCTGGTGACTCCTCATGTTTTCACACCCAGCCCCCTCTCAGGGGGTCGTGCGGGGCCCGAATCGCCGATCGGCGAGGTAACGATCCGGTCGCGACGCCGAACTGTACCCCGTGGTGTCCACCGAACTGGGGTCAGTCGAACAGGCGACGCAACTGGGCGCCCACCGCGTCGCCCTCGATGAGGAATCCGTCGTGCCCGTAGGGGCTCTCGACCACGGCCACGTCGTCGCCGTCGAGCCCGTGCCGCAGGTGTCGTGCGATCACCCTCTGGTCGGACACGGGGAAGAGCCGGTCGCTGTCGACGCCGAGCACGAGCGTCCGGGCCGTGATGCGGTTCAGGGCCGCCGCCACGCCACCCCGGTCGCGCCCGACGTCGTGCGAGTTCATCGCGCCCAGCAGGGTCACGTAGCTGCCTGCGTCGAAGCGCCGGGTGAACTTGTTGCCGTGGAAGTCGAGGTAGCTCTCGACCTGGAACCGCCCCGGACCGCCCAGCGGTGAGATCTCGCTCTGCCAGCTGCGACCGAACCGGGCGTTCAGCTCGTCGGGAGAGCGGTAGTTGAGCAGGGCCATCCGCCGGGCGAGCGCGAGGCCGCGGTACGGGCCGTCGACCGAGTCGTAGTAGTCCCCGCCGTCGAAGGCGGCGTCCATCCGGATCGCCTCGTACTGCACCGTGTTCAGGGCGATCTGGTCGGCGCTCACGACCGGCGGCGCGGCCCGCACGGCGAGCCGGGCGACGCGCGCCGGGTGCGTGATCGCCCATTCGAGGGCGTGCATGCCGCCCATCGCCCCGCCGACGACCGCGGCCCACCGCTCGATGCCGAGGCGGTCGGCCAACGCCGCCTGGGCGGCGACCTGGTCGCGGATCGTCAGGTGGGGGAACCTCGACCCCCACTCGACGGCGTCCGGCGCGAACGACGAGGGGCCGGTGCTGCCCTGGCAGCCCCCGAGCACGTTCGGCGCGACGACGAACCAGCGGTCGGTGTCGATCGCGAGCCCCGGGCCGACGACGCCGTTCCACCAGCCGGCCGTGGGGTGGCCGGGGCCGGCCGCGCCGACGACGTGGCTGTCGCCGGTCAGGGCGTGCGAGACGAGCACGGCGTTGCCGCGGTCGGCGTCGAGCTCGCCCCAGGTCTCGTAGGCGATCCGTGGTCGGGGCAGCGTGGCGCCGCTCTCGAGCACGAGGTCGTCCAGGGCTTCGAACGACCGCCCGCCGGGATCGTCGCCGTCGCGCCAGGCGCCGGTGACCGGCGGGCGGCCGAGCATCGCCAGGCGCGTGCGCTCGCTGATGACGCTCGACGGGACGGTGTCCTCGGGTGTGCTCTGCCAGTCCATGTGACGTCCATCCTGGACGAGCCGAGGAGGCGCGGTGCGTTTGTTACGCGCACCGCGCCTCCTCGGGGTTGCCGCGTCCCGCGCGACCTCGTCGCCGGCGTCCTAGCTGCTGCGGAGCGCCTCCCGGGTGACGGCGCGCGCCGCGGCGAGGCCGGCGTCGAGGGCGGCCTTGAGGTCGTCGACGTTCTCGAGGCCGACCGAGAGGCGGACGAGCCCCGGGGTGACGCCGGTCGTCAGCTGCTGCTCGGGGGTGAGCTGCGAGTGCGTCGTCGAGGCGGGGTGGATCACGAGGCTGCGCACGTCGCCGATGTTGGCGAGGTGGCTGAACAACTCCAGCGCGTCGACGAGCGCCCGACCGGCGTCGACGCCGCCCTTGAGCTCGAACGAGAGGACGGCGCCGACGCCGCGCGGCGCGTACTTGTTGGCGGCCGCGTACCAGGGGCTCGTGGGCAGGCCGGCGTAGTACACCGCCGCGACGTCGTCGCGGGAGTCGAGCCACTCGGCGATCTCCTGGGCGTTCTGCACGTGGCGTTCGATGCGCAGGCTGAGCGTCTCGATGCCCTGGATCAATGAGAAGGCCGTGTCGGGGCTGTTGGACGCCCCGAGGTCGCGCAGCAGCTGCACCCGTGCCTTGACGACGTACGCGAGGGCGTCGCCGACCGCCTGCGTGTAGACGGCTCCGTGGTACGACGGGTCGGGCTGCGTGAGACCCGGGAACCGCTCCGCGTTCGCCGACCACGGGAACGTGCCGCCGTCGACGATGAAGCCGCCGATGACCGTGCCGTGCCCGCCGAGGAACTTCGTCGCCGAGTGCACGACGATGTCGGCGCCGTGCTCGAGCGGCCTGATCAGGTACGGCGTCGCGATCGTGTTGTCGACGATCAGCGGCACGCCCTCGGCGTGCGCGACGTCCGACACCTTCTCGAGGTCGAGGATGTTGATCTTGGGGTTGCCGATGGTCTCGGCGAAGAACAGCTTCGTGTTCGGGCGCACCGCACGACGCCACTCGTCGGCGTCGTCCTGGTTCTCGACGAACGTCGTCTCGATGCCGAGCTTCGCGAGCGTGTACTTGAAGAGGTTGTAGGTGCCGCCGTAGATCGACGACGACGACACGATGTGGTCGCCCGCCTCGGCGATGTTCAGCACGGCGAAGGTCGACGCGGCCTGACCCGACGCCACCAGCAGCGCACCCGTGCCGCCCTCGAGCGCGGCGATGCGCTTCTCCACGACGTCGTGGGTGGGGTTCATGATGCGCGAGTAGATGTTGCCGTTCTCGGCCAGGGCGAAGAGGTCCTGCGCGTGCTGGGCGTCCCGGAAGACGTACGACGTCGCCTTGTAGATCGGCGTGGCGCGGGCGTGGGTCGTGGGGTCGGGCTGGGCTCCGGCGCGGATCTGCTGCGTCTCGAACTTCCAGGCGGGCTGGGCGCCGGTCCTGGTCCGCGCCTGCGGTCGGGGCGCGGGAGGGGGGGTCCGTGCGCCGGGTGGTCGGCGGGATCGGCGGGGTCTGCGATGACAGCCACGGTACGGACCGTGCCCCCGACCGTCCACGAAGGCGGACACGCGACGTAACGGGGCCGCTAGCGTGGGCCGGGCGCGTCCGCAGCGGACGACGACGACGAACGAGGCAACAGGAGGCACACGTGGCGAAGCGGGTCGTGGTGACGGGAGCCAGCTCGGGCATCGGAGCGGCGACGGTGCGGCTGTTCCGCTCGCGCGGCTGGGAGGTCCTGGCGGTCGCCCGACGCGAGGAGCGGCTCCGCGCGCTCGCGGACGAGACGGGGGCGACCTGGTTCCGGGCCGACCTCACCCGCGACGACGACGTGGCGGCCCTGCGGGCCCACGTCGAGTCGACCGGGCCGCTGCACGCCCTGGTCAACAACGCCGGCGGCGCGTTCGGGCTCGACAGCGTCGAGAACGGCTCGGTCGACGACTGGCAGCGCATGTTCGACGTCAACGTGCTCGGCACCAAGCGGGCGGTCACCGCCCTGCTGCCCTCGCTGCGCGGCGGAGCCGAGGAGGCGCGGGGCGCCGACATCGTCACGGTCACCTCGATCGCCGGTCACGTCGCGTACGAGAACGGCGGCGGCTACAACGCCTCGAAGTTCGCCGAGCACGCCCTCGTCGCGGTGCTGCGGCTAGAGCTGGCGGGGGAGCCGATCCGGGTGATCGAGATCGCCCCGGGCATGGTGCACACCGAGGAGTTCTCGCTCGGGCGGTTCGGCGGCGACCAGGACCGCGCCGCCGCCGTCTACCGCGACGTCGAGTCGCCGCTGTCGGCCGACGACGTCGCCGAGTCGATCGTGCACTCGGTCGAGCTGCCGGCCCACGTCAACCTCGACCTGGTGACGATCAAGCCCGTGGCGCAGGCGGCGACCTACAAGGTCGCCAAAGGGGAGCTGAAGGTCAAGAAGGGCTGACCGGCCCGGCGGGGCCCGCAGGCCTGGCCCCGCGCAGCGCCGCGAGGTCGCCCTCGACGGGGTCGCGCCGCCCCCCGTGACGTCCGTCGGCGCAGTCGGCGTCCGGGCGTCCCGCCCCGCCGAGCCGATCCACGACGGTCTGGCCGCCGTCGCCCCAGGCGCGCGGGCGGGCGGCCGCCACGACCTCGGCCACGAAGTCGTCGTCGTCCCGGCGCGCGGCCAGCGCCCGGGCCACGCCCTTCGACGCCGCCTCGCGCAGCTTGAGCGCGTCGACGTCCTCGGGGCGGTAGTCGCACCGGGGCCGGGACTGCCCGTGCGACCGGCCGGTCGTCCGCCGCGGCCGGCGGACCCGCACGGCGGCCGCGGCCTGCTCGGCGGTCAGGCGGTCGATCTCGTCGCGGGTGACCCGCGTGGCGACGGCCTCGTCGAAGGGCAGATGCTCCTGCAGGGCGCGGCGGATGATCTGGTTGGTCACGGCGACGACCAGGGCGGAGCGGACGATCAGCAGGCCCTCGTCGACGGCGCGCTCGAGCGCCGTGCGCTCGGCGCGGCGGCGCGTTCCGGGGCCGTGGGGCACGGGTCGACGTCCTCTCGTGGTGTGACGGGTGAGGCCCCGACCCTACGGCGTGCAGGGGGCTGCCGACCGGGTGGGTGGCCCGGGGGACGGGCGGACGGACGACGCGTCGCAGGGGTCACGAGCGGGTGGTTCCGACGCGGGGCGACCCGGCGGACGACCGGGCGTACGCCGCCGACGGTGCCCGCGCCTCCTGCCGTCCGGGGCCCCCGGGGCCGCCGAACCGCGCAAAAGGGCGGGCCTCACCCGGGGGGAGCCGGCGCGGGCCGGGTCCCACCCGGACGTCACCCGGACGAGGCCCCCTCGAACGGGGGACGGCCTCGTGTCTCGTCTTCCCAGGAGGCTCCCCGTAGCGTTGTCATGGTCAGGACGCTCCGAACCCGAATCCGGGGCGTGCCTCTGCCGTGGTCGCCCGAATCGACCACCGGCCGACGACGCCGGGCCACCCACCCGACGACGTCACCCGAACACACCCTCCGACGAGGGCCGCCACCCGAACGCGCCGCCCCGCGGCGTGACCGGCGACCGTCGACGACCCCAGAGGAACCCCCGCGACCCTCCGCGTCCGCACACCCCTGCCCGCCGTCCGCCCGGCCACCGTCCGCTCCCCCCGGGGAGGTGTCGCGTGAACCGGCCCGCCCCCCGCGTCAGCGTCGTCGTCTGCGCCGACGAGTCCACCCCGTTCGACGGTCTGACGGCCGCCCTAGACTCCGTCCTCCGCGACGGGGACGTGCACGACGTCCTCGTCGTCGTCGACCGTGCCCCGCGACTCCGCGACCACCTGCGCCACCGCTACGACGACCTCGTCGTCGTCGACAACACCCGCACACCGGGGCTCGCCGGCAGCCGCGACGCCGGCATCGAGTCGGCCCGAGGCGACGTCGTCGCGTTCCTCGACGCGGACTGCGTCGCCCACGCCGGCTGGGCCCGGGCGCTCGCCGCGCCGTTCGACCAGGTCGACGTGATCGCCGTGGTCGGCCGGACCGAGGCGACCTGGCCCGGTACGGCCGCGTCGGCACTGCCCGACGACCTGCTCTGGGCCGTGGACTGCACGCCCCGCTCGCGTCCCGACGGCCTCGTGGGGCTCGACGACGTGGTGGGGGCGACCGTGGCGTTCCGCCGCTGGGACCTGCTGCAGGTCGGCGGCCTGGCCAGCGGGGTCGACGCCCGTGACGCCGTGCCTCGTGGCGCCGAGCTCGTCGAGTTGTGCCTTCGCCTGGCGGCGGACGAGCCGGAGGCGCGCATCGTCTCGACCTCGTCGGCCCGCGTCTCGCGCACCGTCGCCCCGAACGAGACCCGCTGGCGGTCCGTCGCGGGGGCCGCGTTCGACCGCGGCGTCGCACAGTCCGCCCTCCGACGCTCGGTCGGCCGTGACGCCGACACGGGAACGGTCCGCGGCGTGACGACCGGTCGTCTGGCCTCGGTCGCCGGGCGATCGCTGCTCGGCCGCCGCCCGGGTGCGTGGCTCCTGGGCGTCGCCGCCCTGGGCCTCGCGGCGGGTCGCGTGCGCGGCGCCCGCGGCGGCGCCGCCGTCGGCGTGCCGTCCGAGCACCTCGGGCCGCTGCGAGCGGCGGCGGTCCGTCACTGACGGCCGGGCCGGCTCACGGGATGCGTCCGTAGCGTGAGCGTCATGGACCAGACCACGCCGGGGGCCGAGCCCGCGCCGGTGACCCGCACCGCGCCTCCTCTGCTCCGCCCGCCGTTCATCCGCCAGCACTGGGGCGGCCTGGCCTTCGCGCACTGGCGGGTCGAGCCCGACCGCGTCGCACCGCCGTTGCCGCCCGGCACGCGGCCCGACGTGTTCGACGGCTCGACCTGGGTCGGCCTGATCCCGTTCAAGCTGACCGGCAGCGCCTTCGGGCCGCTGCCCGCCGTGCCCTGGGCCGGAGACTTCCTCGAGACGAACGTGCGGCTGTACTCGGTCGACGCCCTCGGCCGTCGCGGGGTGGTGTTCCGCACCCTCGAGGCGCAGCGCCTGGTGTCGGTGCTCGCCGCGAACGTCGGGCTCGGCCTGCCGTACCGGTGGGCGTCGATGCAGGAGTCCCGGGCCGACGGGGTCGTGACGTACCGCAGCACCAGGCTCGGGCCGGGGGCGAACCCGTCGTCGCGTCTGTCCGTCCGACCCACCGACGAGGTGGTCGACGGCGACCCGCTCGCCGAGTTCCTCACCGCCCGCTGGGGCATGCACGTCGCCCGGGGGGGACGCACCCGGTACTGGCCGAACCGGCACGACACCTGGTCGCTGCGCCGGGCCGAGCTGGTCGACCTCGACGACGAGCTGGTGGCCGACGGCGGCCTGCCGGGCGTCACCGACCGTGAGCCCGACTCGCTGCTCTGGTCCGACGGCGTCGACACCGTCTTCGCGCCCCCCGGGGGTGCCTGGGTCCCCGCGTGACGCGTGGGGGCCTGCGCGCGTTACGGTTGTCGGCATGGTCACCCCACCCGACGACAACCAGGCCGCCCCCGCACGACCCGAGGTCGAGGCTCCCGAGAGGGAGGTGCTGGGCTGGCTCGAGTTCGGTGAGGCCGCTCGCCACCTGGCCTCGGACGTCGTCCAGGCGGGGTTCACGCCCGACGTGATCGTCGCCGTCGCCCGTGGGGGGCTCGTGCTCGCCGGGGCCGTCGCCTACGCGCTCGACACCAAGATGTGCGGCTCGATCAACGTCGAGTTCTACACCGGCGTCGACGAGCGTCTGCCCGAGCCCGTCCTGCTGCCGCCGACCCTCGACGCCCCGTCGCTCGAGGGCAAGAAGGTGCTCGTCGTCGACGACGTGTCCGACTCGGGGCGCACCCTCGTGCTCGTGCGAGACCTGCTCGCCGAGGTCGCCGCCGAGGTGCGCACGGTCTGCCTGTACAGCAAGCCCCGCACCGTGCTCGAACCCGACTTCGTCTGGAAGCGCACCGACCAGTGGATCACCTTCCCGTGGAGCGCGCTGCCGCCCGTGACGCGCGAGGTCGGATCGGGGGCCGGCGAATGAGCATCCACCTCGTGGGCGGCGGCTGGTCACCCGACGACACCGAGCTGTACGACCTCTTCGTGGCCGAGGCCGCCGTCCGAGGTGCCGCCGTCGGCCGGAGCGTGCCGCGCATCGCCGTGCTGATCGTCGTCGCCGACGACTCGCCGTCCGCCGAGTTCCGCGACGGTTACCCGGCCATGCTCGCCGCTGGAGGCCGCTGCGAGGCCCTCACCACGATCGTCGCCGCGGGTGACGAGTTCGACACCCGCGTGCTCAGCGACGTCGACGGCTTGCTCGTGGCGGGCGGGCTCACCCCCGCGTACCTCGACGCCGTCGCGCCGCTGATCGACCAGGGGCGCCTGCTCGTCGCCGACGGGCTGCCCTACCCCGGGTTCTCGGCCGGTGCCATGATCGCCGCCGACCGTGCCGTGCTCGGCGGCTGGCTGATCGGCGACGTCCCGGTCTGCCCCGAGGACGCCGCCGAAGACCTGGACGAGGTCACCCTCGCCGACGGACTCGGCCTCGTCGACCTCGCCATCGACGTGCACGCCGCCCAGTGGGGCACCCTGACCCGACTCATCGCCGCCACCGAGGCCGGCCTCGTCCGCGGCGGCGTCGCGATCGACGAGAACACCGCCCTGGTCGTCGGCGAGGGGGCCCTGGCGGTGCTCGGCACCGGCAGCGTCTGGCGCGTCGAACCGCAACTCGACGACGACGGCGAGATCGTCGGCGTCTCGGTCGGCACGCTCGGGGTCGAGTGACCGACGCGACCGGGTCCGGGCCGGGCCGCGACGACGGCCCCGCCGACACGCACGACCACCGTCGACCGCTCTCGGAGCAGATCGATCCGTCGTGGGCGACCGCGCTCGAGCCCGTGGCCGACCGCATCGCCGACATGGGCGAGTACCTGCGGGCCGAGGTGCGCGCCGGGCGCGGTTACCTGCCCGCCGGCGAGAACGTGCTGCGTGCTTTCCGTCAGCCACTCGACGAGGTGCGCGTCTTGATCGTCGGCCAGGACCCCTACCCGACGCCCGGCCACCCGATCGGGTTGTCGTTCGCCGTCGACCCGCACGTCCGACCGGTCCCGCGCAGCCTCGCGAACATCTACCGCGAGCTCCACGACGACCTCGGCGTGCCCGTCGTCGAGCACGGTGACCTGACCTCGTGGTCGCACCACGGCGTGCTGCTGCTCAACCGCGTGCTCACGGTGCGTCCGGGCGAGACGGCGTCGCACCGCGGCAAGGGCTGGGAGCCGGTCACCCAACGCGCCATCGAGGTGCTGGCCGCACGGGGCGGGCCGCTCGTGGCCGTCCTCTGGGGTCGCGACGCGTCGGCGCTCAAGCCGATGCTCGGTGACGTCCCCTCGATCGAGTCGCCCCACCCGAGCCCCCTGTCGGCGTCGCGCGGGTTCTTCGGCTCGCGACCGTTCAGCCGGGCGAACGAGCTGCTCGTCGCCCAGGGCGGCGAACCCGTCGACTGGACGCTGCCGCCCGCCTGACCCCGTCCCGGCCGGTGTCCGCACCGGGCCGGCGCCCGGCGTGGCAGAGTGGGCCCGTGCTCGAAGAGGAATACCAGCCCCGACGGCGCCTTCCCCGAGCCCTGCGGCCCCCGGCCCCGGTCGAGCCCGGCTTCTCGTTCGAGATCCGCCCTGCGACGCCTGCCGACCTGCCCTACGTGCGCGAGATCTACAACCACTACGTGGCGAACTCGTCGGTCACCTTCGACGAGGACGCCATGACCCTCGCCGAGTGGCGTCGCAAGTACGCCTTCGTCACGAAGCTCGGCATGCCCTTCCTCGTCGCGGTGAACCCGTCCGGCGAGGCTCTCGGCTACGCGGTCGCGACCCCGTGGGGTGGCAAGGCGGCCTACCGCTACACCGTCGAGAGCTCGATCTACCTGCGGGCCGCGTCGACGGGCAAGGGGCTCGGCCGTGCCCTGCTCGAAGCGCTCGTCGAGGCCTGCCGGGACGCGGGCATCCGCGAGATGATCGCCGTCATCGCCGACAAGAACGCCGAGGCGTCGATCGGCCTGCACGAGCGGCTCGGGTTCACCGAGGTCGGTCGCATGGGCCGGGTCGGCTTCAAGTTCGGCCGCTGGCTCGGCACCATCACGATGCAGAAGTCGCTCAAGAAGCGCCGCCGCGGCTGAGCCTCAGGGCAGCGGCCCCACGATCTGGCGCAACACGCGTTCGGTCGCGTGCACGGTGGCGGGCTCGCCGCGCCAGAGCATGCGGACGATCAACCCGTCGACCGCGAGGGCCACGACGTCGACCCGGTCGGCCGGGACGCCGGCCCGCCCCAGCACGTGCTCGAGCGACGAGTACCAGAGGTCGGCGTCCTCGCGCAGGGACTCGTCCCGCATGGCGGTGAAGAGCAGCTCGTACTGCGCCCGGGCGGACCCGCGCTCGGTGATCGCGTACCGGACGAGGGTCTCGGCCAGGTCGGACAAGGAGGCGCGCTCGAGTCGGTCGAACGACCGCACCCAGTCGGTGGTCGCGTGGCGCAGCGCCGCCCGGAGCAGGTCGTCGCGTCCGGCGAAGTAGTACGTGGCGGCCGAGACCGGGACGCCGGCCGCCCGGGCGACCGCCCGGTGCGTCACGGCCGAGGGGCCGCCCGTCTCGAGGACGGCCAGGACGCCGTCGAGCAGCGCGCGCCTCCTGGTCTCGCCCTTCGGAGTGAGGGCCTGGCCGCCGGGGCCCAGGTGCCGATCGCCGGGAGCCCGGTCGTCACCCGACGTCGTGTCGGTCACCGGGGTCAGGCCGCGGCCTCGTGGCGACCGCCGAGCTCGAGCATGGTGACGCCGCCGATGACGAGGACGATGCCGCCGAGCTGGACCAGGGTCAGGGGTTCCTTGAAGAAGATCCAGCTGATGAGGGCGACGAGCACGACGCCGACGCCGGCCCAGATCGCGTAGGCGATGCCGAGCGGGACGCCCTTGGTCAACGACTGCGAGAGCATCGCGAACGCGAAGACGTAGCCGACGACGACCGCCGCGTACTGCCACCACTTGGCGTCGGGGCCGCTGGTGACCTTGAGGAAGCTCGTGGCGAAGACCTCGCCGACGATGGCGAGCGCGAGGAAGAGATAACCCATGACGGTGTCCTGTCGAGACGTGCGACGGTCCCGGCGGCGACCTGCGGCCGGGGGAGCACGAATGGGACGAATGTACCAGAAAAGACCGCCGGGGGCAGGGGCCGCGGCCTAGGCTCGACGGGTGTTCGAACTCCACCACCTGAGCGCCCACGAGCAGTGGGACTGGCAGCGCCGCGGCGAGGTCTCGCCCCGCGAGCTGACCACCCACTACCTCGAGCGCATCGACCGCCTCGACGGCGACATCGGTGCGTTCGTCACGGTGACCCGCGAGGCCGCCCTCGAGCGGGCCGACGCCCTGGCCGCCGACGGGCCCACGGTCGCGCCGCTCTGGGGGCTGCCGCTGGCCGACAAGGACCTCAGTGACCGCGCGGGCGTGCCGACCTGGTCGGGGTCGCGCCTCAGCCGAGGGCGGGTGCCCAGGTCGTCGTCCGAGATCACCGAGGTGCTCGACGAGGCCGGCGCGATCAGCCTGGGCAAGACGGCCACGCCCGAGTACGGGCTGACCGCGTACACCGAGACGCTCGTCGGTCCACCGACGCGCAACCCGTGGTCGACCGGGACGGGTGCGGGCGGGTCGAGCGGCGGGGCCGCGGCCGCCGTCGCCGCCGGCCTGCTGCCGTTCGCGCCCGGGTCGGACGGCGGGGGCAGCATCCGCATCCCGGCGGCCGCCACGGGCCTCGTCGGCATCAAGCCCTCGCGGGGTCGGGTGCCGGCGCAGTCGGGCCTGCCCAGCCTCGCGGGTCTGCCGGTCGGCGGGGCCCTGGCCCGGTCGGTGGCCGACGCCGCCCTGCTGCTCGACGCGATGGTGTCGCCGGACGGACGCGACCCGCGCCACCACCAGGCGCTCTGGGCGCCGCCGTCACCCGACGGGGCCTACCTCGGCACGGCCGTGCGGGGCGAGGGACGCTTCCAGGTCGCGGTGATGACGACCAGCCCCTGGGACGACGCGTTCGACGTCCGGGTCGACCCGCGCCTCCTGGGCGTCCTCGGCGAGACCGCCGACCTGCTCGCGACGATGGGGCACGGGGTCGACGAGACCAGCCTGCCGTCGTCGGACTACCCGGCTCTCTTCCGCACGATCTGGCAGGCGGGGGCGGCGGGCATCCCGGCCGAGAGCGAGGCCGACCTGGCACTGCTCGAGCCGATCACCCGGTGGCTGGTCGAGCAGGGGCGCCGCGTCACGGCACGCGAGCTGTCGGCGGCGCTCGTGGGGCTGGCGGCGTTCGAGCGCGACGTGATCGAGCGGTTCTCGGCCTTCGACGCCGTCCTGACGCCGACGCTCGCGATGCTGCCGCGCCCGATCGGCTGGTACGACGCCGAGGACGCCGAACGCAACTTCGAGCAGCAGTGTCTGTACTCGCCGTTCACGTCGTTCGTCAACGTGGCCGGGCTGCCCGCGATCAGCCTCCCCGTGGGCGAGGTGGACGGGGTGCCCGCGGGTGTGCAGCTGATCGGGCGACCGGGACGCGAGGACGTCCTGCTCGCGATCGGCGCCCAGCTCGAACGTCGGCTGCGGTGGCAGCGTCGGCACCCGCCGATGTGGTGAGCCGGGCCGCCACCCGATGACGAGTCGGCCTGCCACCCGGTGACGAGCCGGGGTCTCAGTCGAGCGTCGGCACCGAGTCCACGAGCGTGCGCGTGTAGTCGTGCCGGGGCCGGCGCAGCACCTCGTCGGTCACGCCCTGCTCGACGATGCGTCCGTCGCGCAGCACGGCGACCCGGTCGGCGAGGTGCTGCACGAGTCCGATGTCGTGCGACACGAGCAGCAGTGACAGCCCGCGCTCGTCGCGCAGCTCGCGCAGCAAGTCGAGGATCTGCGCCCGCACGGTGACGTCGAGCGCGCTCATGGGCTCGTCGCCGATCAGCAGCCGCGGCCGGTGCACGAGGGCCCGGGCCAGGGCGATGCGCTGCCGCTGGCCCCCGCTGAACTCGTGCGGCCAGGCCTCGGCGTCGCGCGAAGAGAGCCCCACGCGTTCGAGCATCTCGGCCACCAGGCGGTCGTGGTCGCCCTCGACGCCCAGTGCGCGCAGCGGCTCGGCCACGGTGTCGCCCACGCGCATGCGGGGGTCGAGCGAGCTGTAGGGGTCCTGCAGGACGATCCCCGTCTGCCGCCTCAGCCAGCGCAGTCGGGACGCGTGGTCGGGGGCGACCGCCCGGCCGTCGAACGTCACGGTGCCCGACGTCGCCCGGTCGAGGGCGAGCAGCAGGCGCACGAGCGTGGACTTGCCCGAGCCCGACTCGCCGATCAGGGCGACGCTCTCGCCGGCCGCGACCTCGAGGTCGGCGTCGACCAGCGCGTGGCGCACCGGGCCCGGCTGGAAGGGCGACCGGCGCGGCAGGGTGAAGGTGCGGGTGAGGCCACGGGCGATGAGCAGAGGAGGCGCGGGTACGGTCGTCGGGTCGCTCACGAGGCCCTCCAGGTCGTCGCCCTCGTGGCCTCGACGAGTCCGCGGGTGACCTCGTGCTCGGGGCGGTGCAGCAGCTGCTCGACGGGGCCGCGCTCGACGACGCGCCCGTGCGACAGCACCGCCGCGTGATCGGTGATGCGCGAGAGCACCGCGAGGTCGTGCGTGACGAAGAGCAGCGACGTCCGCTGCTCGTCGACGAGGCGCTGGAAGAGCGCGAGCACCTCGGCCTGCGTCGTGACGTCGAGGGCCGTGGTCGGTTCGTCGGCGAGCACGAGCCCGGGGCGGTTGATCAGGGCCATGGCGATGCCGACGCGCTGCCGCTGACCGCCCGAGAGCTGGTGTGAGTAGAGGTCGACGACGGTCTCGGGGTCGGGCAGGCCGACCTCGGCGGCGGCGGCCACCGCCCGGACGCGGGCGTCGCGACGACCGACGCGGCCGTGCAGGCGGAGGGGCTCGGCGATCTGCCGCCCGACGGTGACGACGGGGTCGAGGGCCGTACGGGGGTCCTGGAAGACCGTGCCGACGACGCGGCCGCGGAGGCCGGCCAGCTCGCGCTCGGACGCCCCGAGCAGTTCGCGCCCGTCCAACCGGATGCTGCCCGTGGCGCGGGCGCCGTCGGGCAGCAGACCGAGGACGGCCAGCGTCGTCATCGACTTGCCCGAGCCGGACTCGCCGATCAGCCCGACCCGCGCACCGTCGGGCACGTCGAGCGAGAGGCCGTCGACGACACGGCGGTCGCCGATGGTCACGGTCAGGTCGTCGATCACGAGGCTCACGAGACGACCCCCGGGG
>NZ_LHOZ01000127.1:0-16430 GCF_001297205.1 Frigoribacterium sp. RIT-PI-h
GTCTTGACCCGCGCGGACGCCGGCCAGGTGGACGCCATCCCGAGCCTCGTCGGCACCTTCGCGGCCGTGCTGCTCGTCGACAAGCTCGCCTCGCGCCTCCGTCGGTGGGTCCGTTCGACGTCGCCCGGGTGGGCCGAGCAGACGCAGCCCGTCCCGCCGCTGCGCGGGCCCGGGCTCGAGCGCCGGTCGTTCCTGACCTACACGGTGGTGGCCGGCGTGGCCGCGGTCGTCGTCGGCACGGGGGCACGCGTGGTGAACGCGGGCCGCGCGAACGCGGCGGCGCTGCGGCGTGCCCTGACGCTGCCGCGCGCGAGCGTGACCGAGGCCGCGGTGCCGGCCGGCGCCTCCCTGGACGTCGAGGGCATCACGCCGTACGTGACCCCCAATGCCGACTTCTACCGCATCGACACGGCCCTGCAGGTGCCGTCGATCGACCCGGCCGACTGGAGCCTGCGCATCCACGGCCTGGTCGACCGCGAGGTGTCGATCTCGTTCGACGAGCTGCTCGCCCTGCCGCTCGAGGAGCACATGGCGACCCTCAGCTGCGTCTCGAACGACGTCGGCGGCGACCTCATCGGCAACGCGCTCTGGCTCGGCTACCCGATCCGCTCGTTGCTCGAGCGGGCGGGCCCGAACGGCGGCGCCGACATGGTGCTGTCCCGCAGCATCGACGGCTTCTCGGCGGGCACACCGCTCGACGTGCTGCAGGACGAGGGCACCGACGCGCTGCTCGCGGTCGGCATGAACGGCCAGCCGTTGCCGATCGAGCACGGATTCCCGGTGCGGATGGTCGTGCCCGGCCTGTTCGGCTACGTGTCGGCGACCAAGTGGGTCGTCGAGATGGAGGTGACCCGCTTCGCCGATGCCGAGGGCTACTGGACGCCGCGAGGCTGGGACGCCCTCGGGCCGGTCAAGCTCGAATCGCGCATCGACGTGCCCCGCGACGGGGGATCGGTGGACGCGGGGACGGTGTCGATCGCGGGCGTGGCCTGGCAGCCGCACACCGGGGTCGAGGCGGTCCAGGTGCGGATCGACGGCGGCTCGTGGCTCGACGCGACGCTGGCCGACTCGGTGTCGGCCGACACCTGGCGTCAATGGGTCTACCGGTGGGACGCCGGGTCGGCCGGGTCGGGGTCGCACACCATCGACGTGCGGGCGCAGGGCGCGGACGGCACGTGGCAACCCGAGGCGTACGTGCAGCCGGCTCCGAACGGGGCCGAGGGGTGGCACCGCGTGACCGTCGACGTCGCCTGACCCGGCGGACGAGGAGGCGCGGGTGCCAGGGTGGGAGGTCGCGGCCCGTCCGCCGCGCGGCCCGCTCCCGGGGTCGCCGCCCGATCGAAGGAACCACCATGCCCACCATCGTCCACCTCGAACTCCACGTCGACCCCGCCCGGCTCGACCTCGCCCACGAGATCGCCCGCGAGACCCTCGTCGCCACGCGCGCCTGGCCCGGCTGCGAGGGGCTCGAGGTGCTGATCGACGACGCCGACCCGTCGGTGATGATCGTCGTCGAGCCCTGGGCCTCGTCGGCCGACCACGACGCCTACGTCGCCTGGCGGGCCACTCCCGAGGGGGCGAACCGTCTGCCCGAGGTGCTGCTCGCCCCGCCGACCACCCGCACCTTCGCCGAGACGGTGTCGCTGGGCTGACGCCCTGCCCGACCGGGCCCGGCCCCGCCCGGCCCGGCTCAGGCGTCGAGCAGGCCGCGGATGTCGTCGGCGGTGAGCGCCGCGCTGAACACGGCGTCGTCGTCCATGACCGCGTCGAAGAGCTGCGACTTCTGCGCCTGCAGGGCCAGTACCTTCTCTTCGATGGTGTCGTTCGCGATCATCCGGTAGACCATGACGTTGTCCGTCTGGCCGATGCGGTGCGTGCGGTCGACAGCCTGGGCCTCGGTCGCCGGGTTCCACCACGGGTCGAGGATGAAGACGTAGTCGGCCTCGGTGAGGTTGAGCCCGAATCCGCCGGCCTTGAGGCTGATCAGGAACGCGGGGGCGTCGCCCGTCTTGAACCGGTCGATCACCTCGCCCCGACGCCGGGTCGACCCGTCGAGGTACTCGTAGGCGACGCCGCGCTGTTCGAGTCGCGCCGCGACCTTGTGCAGGAAGGTCGTGAACTGGCTGAAGATCAGGGCACGGTGCCCCTCGGCGACGACGTCCTCGAGTTCGTCGAGCAGCTGGTCGAGCTTCGCCGAGGGGATGTCGGCGTAGGCCTCGTCGACGAGCGACGCGTCGAGCGACAGCAGTCGTAGAAGGGTGAGCGACCGGAAGACGATGAACCGGTTGCGGTCGAGGTCGTCCATCAGGCCGAGCAGCTTCTGCCGTTCACGCTGCAGGAAGGCGTCGTAGAGGTCGCGGTGCGCGGGGTCGAGGTCGACTCGCAACACCTGCTCTTGCTTGGCCGGCAGGTCGGAGGCGACCTGCTCTTTCGTGCGGCGCATCATCAACGGTCGGATGCGCTTGCGCAGCTTCTGCAGCAGGTCGGGTGCCTCACCCGTCGCGATCGGCTTGACGTAGTCGTCGGCGAACCGGACGCTGCTGCCGAGCAGCCCGGGCGCCACCACGTGCAGCAGCGACCACAGGTCGGTGAGGCTGTTCTCGAGGGGCGTGCCGGTGATCGCGAGCTTGAACGGCACGTCGAGGTCGACCGCGCAACGGTGCGCCTGCGAGGCGCGGTTCTTGACGAACTGCGCCTCGTCGAGGATCAACCCCGCCCAGCCCTCGGCCTGGTACGCGGCGAAGTCGAGGCGGAACAGCGCGTAGGAGGTCACGACGACGTCGGCACCCTGCGCGAGGCCGTGCACCGACCCCCGCCCGCCCTTCGCCTGGGTGGCGGTCACGGCCCGGACGGTCAGCCCCGGGGTGAACCGTGCGGCCTCGGCCACCCAGTTCGACACCACCGAGGTCGGAGCGACGACCAGGAAGGGTGCGGACGGGATGCTCGGAGCGTCCGACACGGCTGCGGCTGCGGCGTCACCGGCCCGGGCCCGCTCGGTCTCGCGCACGTGCGCGACGAGCGCGAGCGTCTGCAGCGTCTTGCCCAGCCCCATGTCGTCGGCCAGGACGCCACCGAGTCCCTGGGCGTGGAGGAAGGCGAGCCAGGCGAACCCCTCGTGCTGGTACGGGCGCAGGGGCGCATCCCCGCGGCCGGCCCGGGGATCGCCGTGGCGGCCTCGAGGCCGCCGGCGTCGGCGAGGGCCAGGAGCCCGCCGACCGCCTGCTGCCACTCGGCGGCGGGGACGGTCTCGTCGGCGAGGTCGTCGAGCTCGGACCAGAGGCTCGCCTGGTAGCGGTTGATGCGCGGGGCGACCTGCCACTCGTCGGGTGCCGACGCCTCGTCGATCAGTCTCTTCAGCTCGTCGAAGGCCGGGTGGGCGAGGGACAGGTAGGAGTGGTCGACGAGCAGCAGCTTCTTGCGCCCCTTCGCGAGGGCGGTGATGAGCGGCGTGAAGGGCACGGTCCGTCCCTCGACGGTCACCAGCACGCCGAGGTCGAACCAGTCGCGCTTGTCGGTCGGCATGGTTGTGATGGTCAGACGTGGCTCGTCGGTCAGCTCGCGATAGTCGGGCCGCGTGCCGACGAGGTCGACCTGCAGGTCGGTCCGCGCCTCGAGGGCGGGCAGGGTGCCGGTCGCGAACTCGGCTGCGGTCACCCCCTCAAGCACCTGGTCGCGGGGGACGACGTCGAGCTCGCCCAGGTCGGGGACGGGGGAGTGCGCCGTCAGCGGCCGCAGCGAGCCGTCGATCGTCCACCCCCACGTCAGGCGGATCGCCTGCCCCTTCTCGAAGGTGACCGTGAGGGTCAGCACGGGCGGCACGATCGTCGGGAACTCGATCGAGGCGTCCGAGCTGACGACGTCGACGCGCCGGCGAAGGGTGGGGTAGTAGTCGCGCAAGAACTCGTCGGAGTCGGCGGCGGGCACGACCACCTCGGGCGTGACCGTCAAGAGTCGGCGTTGCTCGTCGTCGAGCGGGGCCGCGGTCGGCGCGAGGGTGAAGGTCAGCGCGGGTTCGTGCGCGACGCACCACACCCCGTGGTCGGCGATCACGCCGGTCGACTCCGCGCGACGGGCCACGCCGTCGACGGTGACCCCGGCGGTCAGCAGCATCGAGCCGTCGTCGCCGCGCACCGCGTCGACCGTGACCCGGGCCTCGTCGCCGACGACGACGTCGGTCGCCCGCTTGCCCGTCACGAGCGAGATGCCGAGGCGCTCGGCCTCGGCCAGCAGCGGCCAGAGCAGGGGGCTGCCGAAGTCGTCGACGAACAGCCAGTCGGCGTCGCCCGGCGTGTAGGTCGAGACGGCCGACCGGTGCAGCGCCGCGAACTGGCCGAACCAGGCGTGGTGCTCGGGCTCGATGGCGAGCCGGTTCAATTGGTACGGCAACGACGACCAGGTGAGGTTGCCCCGCACCCAGTTGCCCGTGCCGCTCAGGGTGACCGGCCGCACGCCGAGTCGCTGCACCGTCGGTCCGCCCTGACGGCGGGCGGAGGGCGCGACCGCGCGCCCCCGGGTCGAATGCGCTCGGTCGCGCAGTTCGAACAGCAGACCCATGCGGGTCGTCCGGGCCGAGGAGGCGCGGGTCGGCTGCCCGATCGCCCCCACCGTGGACCGCCAGTCGCTCCCGCCCGTGCCGGTCCGTGCAGCGCCCAGCGCCGTCACGCCCCCGGTCGTCAGGTCGTCGACGGTGGGTGTCGGAGCACTGCGATCGGCCACGGCCCGGGAGTTGCTCTGCAGCAGAGTCGCCGCGACGTGCTTGCAGTCGCCGCCGATCGGGCAGCTGCACCGGCTGCGGACCGGACGGCTGTACTCGCCGCGGGTCGCCCGCAGGTCGACGACGACCTGGTACGGCGTCGACTCGGCGCCCTGGACGGTGCCCTCGAGGCGCTCGTCGGCCGCGTGCCATTCCGTGGTGAGCACGGCCGAGTCGCGGACGTACTCTTTCGCCCGGTTGAAGGCGCGGGGCCCGACGAGCCGGATGACGTCGACGGCGTCGACCAGCGGCACGGCCGTCGAGTGGACGGGGTCGTCGAGGTCGTCGGCGTCGAGGGCCGCGGTGCCGCCACCGGCGTCGAAGCCGCCGTGCACGTCGAACTCGTCGCCCAGGTCCATGTCGCCCATGATGTCAGCCGCCGCCGACACCTCGGGCTCCGTCCACAGGCGCCGGGGCCGTCCAGAGGGCCTGGTGGTCCGGTCCGTCGTCCCGTCCCCAGGGCCCGGGTGCTCCACACCCCGGTCGGGTGGCTAGGTGTGCGGCCGGAGCGGTGCCACACTTGACCCGTGCGGTCCACGCCGCACCCCCGACGGCGCAGCAGGCGGTGCGCACCATCCCCGCTCACCCCTGTCGTGCCACCCCCGCATCGTTCCCGCCTCACCGGCACCGGGCCGTCGTCGCCCCGGTGCCGCTCACCCTGCCCGCACGCTCGAAGGGATCGGCACCCCGTGTCTTCCGCCACGCCCCGCGACGCCTCGCGACTCGCCCACCTCGACGCCCTGCTGTTCGACCTCGACGGCGTCCTCACGCCGACCGCCGAGGTCCACATGCGCGCGTGGTCCCGCCTCTTCGGCGAGTACTTCGCCGCGCACGACCTCGCGCCCTACACCGAGGCCGACTACTTCGAGCACGTCGACGGTCGCCCGCGGTACGACGGTGTCCGTGCCATGCTCGCCGCCCGCGACGTGGTCCTCCCCGAGGGTTCGCCCGACGACGGCCCCGACACCGAGACCGTCTGCGGACTCGGCAACCGCAAGAACGCGGCCTTCGCCGCCGAGCTCGCCGAGAACGGCGTGACGCCGTACCCGGGGTCGGTGGCCTTCCTCGACCGGGCCATCGCCGAGGGCGTCCGCGTCGCCGTGGTCTCCAGCTCGCGCAACGCCGTGCCCGTGCTCGAGGCCGCGGGTCTCCGCGACCGGTTCGACGTGATCGTCGACGGTGTCGTGGCGGCGGCCGAGGGCATCACCGGCAAACCGGCCCCAGACACGTACCTCGAGGGCGCGCGCCGCCTCGGTCTCACCGCCGACGACTGCGTGGTCGTCGAAGACGCCCAGTCCGGTGTCGAAGCCGGTCGCCGTGGTGCCTTCGGCCTCGTCCTCGGGGTCGACCGCGGCACGGGCGCGCAGACCCTGCTCGATTTCGGCGCCGACCTCGTGGTGGACGACCTCGGCACGTTGGTCGAGGCGCTCGACCGAACCCGCGCCTCCTCGGCTCCGAACCCCGACCAGGCGACACCGGGAACCCCCTCGACCAGCAGCACCAGCAGCACCACCGGCACCACGGAGGCACAGTCGTGAACCACATCACGTCCGACCCGCTCGACCGCTCGCGGTTCCCCGTCGACGAATGGGCCTTCGTCGAGGACGAGTACATCCAGGGCGACGAGGGCCTCACCGAGACCGTGTTCGCGGTGGGCAACGGTTACCTCGGCCTGCGTGGCAACCCCGACGAGGGTCGTGGCGGCCACTCGTTCGGCACCTTCGTCAACGGGTTCCACGAGACGTGGCCCATCCGGCACGCCGAAGAGGCCTTCGGGTTCGCCCGGGTCGGCCAGACGATCGTCAACGTGCCGGACGCGAAGGTGATCCGGCTCTACGTCGACGACGAGCCCTTCGTGCTGTTCGAGGCCGACATCCTGCGCCACACCCGGCGACTCGACTTCCGCGACGGCGTGCTCGTCCGCGAGATCGACTGGCGCACCCCCTCGGGCAAGCGCGTCCTGGTGACGAGTCGTCGCCTGGTCAGCTTCGAGGACCGCCACCTCGTCGTCATCGAGTACGAGGTCACGATGCTCGACTCGTCGGCGTCGCTGCTCATCTCGAGCCAGATCCTGAACCGCCAAGACCTGGGAGACCAGTACCACGCCGGCATGCGGGCCGCGGCCGAGGCCTTCGACCCGCGCAAGGCCGAGTCGTTCGACGACCGCGTGCTGCAGCCGGTGCTCAAGCGCAACGGCGGCACGCGGGCCGTCCTCGGCTACCGCACGACGAACTCGGGCATGACGATCGCGGTCGGCGCCGACCACCGCATCGAGACCGACGCCGAGTGGGACCAGTCGTCGCAGATCGACGACGACATCGCCAAGCACGTCTACCGGGTCAAGGCCCAGGCCGGGCAGAAGGTCCGCCTCGTCAAGACGATCAGCTACCACACGAGCCGTGGCGTGCCCCCGCGCGAGCTGGCCGACCGCTGCGACCGCACGCTCGACCGGGCCGGCGAGACGCCCACGTCCGAGATCTTCGCCCACCAGCGCGCCTGGCTCGACGACTTCTGGCAGCGCAGCGACGTGCAGGTGGCCGGTCAGCCCGAGATCCAGCAGGCCGTCCGCTGGAACCTCTTCCAGCTCGCCCAGGCCACGGCCCGCACCGACGGTCAGGGTGTCGCGGCCAAGGGCGTGACCGGGTCCGGTTACGGCGGTCACTACTTCTGGGACACCGAGATCTACGTCCTGCCGTTCCTCACCTACACGTCGCCGAACGTCGCCCGCAACGCCCTGCGCTTCCGCCTCGGCATGCTCGACGCCGCCCGCGACCGGGCCGTCGAGTTGAACCAGCGAGGTGCCCTCTTCCCGTGGCGCACGATCAACGGGCTCGAGTCGAGCGCCTACTACGCGGCCGGCACGGCGCAGTACCACATCGACGCCGACATCAGCCACGCGCTCAGCCAGTACGTCCAGGCGACGGGTGACGAGGACTTCCTGCAGCGGGGTGCCGTCGACATCCTCGTCGAGACCGCCCGTCTCTGGGCCGACCTCGGCTTCTGGCGGTCGAACGGCGACCAGCGGTTCCACATCGACGGCGTCACCGGGCCCGACGAGTACACCACCGTCGTCGACGACAACCTCTACACGAACGTCATGGCACGGGCGAACCTGCGCGCGGCGGTCCGGGTGGTCACCCGCCTCAAGGACGAGGCCCCCGTGGCCTTCGACCGCATGGTCGCCCGCCTCGGCCTCGAAGAACACGAGATCACGGGCTGGCAGCTCGCCGCCGAGGCCATGCACATCCCCTACGACGACCATCGGGGCATCCACCCGCAGGACGCCCAGTTCCTCGACAAAGAGCTCTGGGACCTCGAGGCCACCCCCGCGAACAAGCGTCCGCTGCTGTTGCACTACCACCCGCTGGTCATCTACCGCTTCCAGGTGCTGAAGCAGGCCGACGTCGTGCTCGCGCTGTACCTGCAGGGCGACGAGTTCACGCCCGAGCAGAAGCTGCGCAACTTCGAGTACTACGACGCGCTGACCACGGGCGACTCCACCCTGTCCGGCGTCGTGCAGTCGATCATCGCGGCCGAGGTGGGCCACCACCAGCTGTCGCAGCAGTACTTCCTGTCGTCGCTGTACGTCGATCTGGCCGACCTGCACAAGAACACCTCCGACGGCGTGCACGTCGCGTCGACCGGTGGCATCTGGAGCGCGCTCGTCAACGGCTACGGCGGCATGCGCGACTGGCTCGGTTCCATCACCTTCGACCCGCGCCTGCCGGCCGACTGGGACGAGCTCTCGTTCCGCGTCTCGGTCAAGGGCAGCCGCCTGCGGGTCGCCCTCGCCCAGCACGAGATCGTCTTCACGATCGAGACGGGCGATACGGCGACGGTGTCCGTCCGCGGTGACGAGTTCCAGGTGACCCCCGACGCCCCGGTGCGGGTCGCCCTCGACGGTCAGGGCCCGCGCATCACGACGCGCGTCCCCACGACGAGCGACCTGCGCGGCCTGATGCGGGCCGACGGCTCGGTGATCACGGCGTCGATCCCGACGATCAGCGTCGACCGCTACGACGAGGACGAAGCCGCGTCCTGACCGACGCGGCGTCCGTCGCGCAGACGACCCGCGCCTTCCCGGCCCCGAGGGCTGAGGAGGCGCGGGTCGTCTGCGCGAGGGGGTCGCGTCAGTGCACGGGGACCGGCGCGTCGACGGCGGGAGAGGCCGAGGCGTCGACGTCGTCCGACTGCGGGACGCGGCGACGGAACAGCAGGGCCGCGACGACCGCGCCAACGGCGAAGAACCCTGCCCCCCACCAGTACGCCGTGGCGTAGCCGGCGACGGCGGCCTCGGCCGCGACGGCCCCGGTCGCCGGCAGGTGGTCGGCGACGTAGTTCGCCGCGGCGGTCGCCGCCAGGGTGTTGAGCAGTGCCGTGCCGATCGACCCGCCGACCTGCTGGCTCGTGTTGACCATGGCCGAGGCCCCGCCCGCGTGGCCGCGGTCGACGCCGAGCGTGGCGGTCTGGATCGACGCGGGCATGATCGAGCCCATGCCGAAACCGAGCACCATCAACGCCGGCAGCACGTTGGCGGCGTACAGGCTCTCGAGGTCGAGCCGGGTGAGCAGCAGCATGCCGACCACGCCGAGGGTCATGCCGAACGGCACCATGATCTTGGGCCCGAAGCGCGGCACGAAGATGTTCGTCGACAGCTGGGCCGCGAGCACGAGCATCGCGATCATCGGCAGGAAGGCCAGGCCGGTCTTCGTCGGGGTGTAGCCGAGCGAGGTCTGCAGGTAGTACGTGACGAACAGGAAGATGCCGAACATGCCGGCGCCCGCGATCGTCACGGACGCGTAGGCGGCCCCGCGGTTGCGGTCGAGCACGATGGACAGGGGCAGCAACGGGTGCTCGGCACGGCGCTGCCACGCCACGAACGAGGTGAGCAGCACGACGGCCGCCGCCAGGAAGCCCCAGGTCAGGGGGGAGTCCCAGCCCTGGGTCTCGGCGTTCGAGAAACCGTAGACCAGCGAGAAGAGCGCACCCGAGACGAGCAGCGTGCCGGGCACGTCGAGCTTCGGGCGGGGGCCGGTGCGGGTGACGTGCGACACGAAGATCGCGGCCCCGACGATCGCGACGGCGGCGATGACGACGTTGATGTAGAGGTTCCAGCGCCACGAGGCGTACTGGGTCAGGAACCCGCCGAGCAGCAGGCCGATGGCCCCGCCGGCACCGGCGATCGCGCCGAAGACGCCGAACGCGCGAGCGCGCTCCTTGGGGATCGTGAAGGTCGTGGTCAGCACGGCCAGGGCGGTCGGGGCGAGCAGCGCGCCGAACGCACCCTGCAGGGCGCGGGCGAAGACGAGCAACCCGAAGGTGCCGGCGGCGCCGCCGAGGGCCGAGGCCAGGGCGAAGCCGATCAGGCCGATGATGAACGTGCGCTTGCGGCCGATCAGGTCGCTGACGCGGCCGCCGACGAGCAGCAGGCTGCCGAAGGCGAGCGAGTAGGCGGTGATGATCCACTGCCGGTCGCCGTCCGAGAAGCCGAGGTCGGTCTGGGCGGCGGGCAGGGCGATGTTCACGACCGTGGAGTCGAGCACGACCATCAGCTGGGCGAGGGCGACGGTGGTGAGGGTCCACCAGCGCCGTGACGACGGCGGGGTGGGGGAGGACGAGGAGGCGCGGGTCGCGCCGTCAGGGGAGGTGGAGGCCTGAGACATGAGCGCGAGCATATACGAGTCCCGCCAGTTTCGGATACAGGCAGTTTCGTAAACATCCGATGTAGAGTCACCCCCATGACCGACAGGGAAGGCGCGGCGACGACGCCCGCTGAGACCGACCCCGCGACACCCTCGCGACCGGGTCGCAAGCGCGACCACAGTCGCGACCCCGAGATCCTCCGCTGC
Source organism: Frigoribacterium sp. RIT-PI-h (assembly GCF_001297205.1). Lineage (NCBI taxonomy): Bacteria > Bacillati > Actinomycetota > Actinomycetes > Micrococcales > Microbacteriaceae > Frigoribacterium > Frigoribacterium sp. RIT-PI-h. The sequence continues at coordinate 10,603 of NZ_LHOZ01000127.1, forward strand.
ACCATCGACGTGCTCGCCGAGACCGGCTTCGAGGGCATGACCATCGAGATGGTGGCTGCCCGCGCCAAGGCCGGCAAGGCCACGCTCTACCGACGCTGGGCGTCCAAGGGTGAGCTCGTCGTCGACGCGGTGGCCTGCCTCAAGCAGGGTGCCGTCGACCTCGACGGCCTGCCCGACACGGGCACGCTGCGCGGTGACCTCGTGGCCATGATCAAGCCGCACAGCATCGACGACGCCGAGAAGAAGATGCGTGTCATGGCGGGCGTCGTCACGATGCTCTCGACGACGCCCGAGCTGGCCGAGGCCGTCGACGCCGCGATCGTCCAGCCCCGCGCCGAGGCCAACCGGCTGCTGCTGCGCCGGGCCCTCGAGCGAGGCGAGATCGCGGCCGACACCGACATCGAGGCGCTCGCCCTCGTCACCCCGTCGATGGTGTCGTACCGCGTGCTCGTCCTGCGGAAGCCCGTCGACCGCGACTACCTCGTGGGGCTCATCGACGGCGTGCTCCTGCCCGCCGCAGGGGTGCGCCAGACCGCTCGGGTCTGACTCCGCGGCCGACCGGGCCCGCGCCTCCTCGCTGCTCCCGTGGGGTTCCGTTCATGTGAAATCCTCATGAAGAGGCGGGCAGAACCGGGTCACGCCCGTACTGTGCAGGCATGAGCGCAGAGCTGACGCTGGGGGCCGAAGAAGAGCTGCACCTGATCGACCTCGAGACGGGGCGTCTGTCGGCCCGTGCACCGCACCTCCTGACGCGGCTGCCCGCCGACCGGTACGGGGCCGAGTTGCAGCGCACCACGATCGAGACCAACGTGCCGGTCGTGACCACGCTCGACGACCTGCGGCGCGAGATCCTGACCCTCCGCCGCGACCTGGTCGAGGTGACCACCGCCGAGGGACTCGCCATCGGCGCCGTCGGCACGGCCCCGCGCAGCGAGTTCGCGGACTTCGAACTGACGACCTCCGGACGCTACGGACGCATGCACGAGCAGTACCGCCTGCTCGTCGACGAGCAGCTGATCTGCGGACTGCAGATCCACGTGGGGGTGGCCGACCGCGACCTCGCCGTGCAGATCGCCGGACGGATCGCCCCCGTGCTGCCGGCCCTGCTCGCCCTGAGTGCCAGCTCGCCCTACTGGAACGGGCAGGACACCGGCTACGCGAGCATCCGCTCGCTCATCTGGCAGCGGTGGCCGAGCGCCGGAGCGACCGGGCCGATGGCCGACGCCGCCGAGTACGACCGGCTGCTCGCCGACCTGATCGCATCGGGCGTCATCGCCGACAGCGGGATGGCCTACTTCGACGTCCGACCCTCGAGCCACGCGCCCACCCTCGAGCTGCGCACCTGCGACGCCTGCCCTCTGGTCGACGACGCCGTGTTGATCGCCGGCCTCTACCGTGCCGCGGTGCGCCGGGCCGAGACGGACGTCGAGGCCGGTCGACCCGCCGAGCACCGGGCGGCTCCGCTGCACCGCGCCGCGATGTGGCAGGCGGCGCGCAGCGGGCTCGGCGGCGAACTGCTCGACCTCGAGCAGCACCCGTCACGGCTGCCCGCGGCCGAGGCCGTCCGGCAGCTCGTGGCCCGGTTGCGCCCGCAGCTCGAGGAGTTCGGCGACTGGCAGACCGTGAGCGATCTCGCCGAGGCCACGCTCGCCCGCGGCAACTCGGCCGACCGACAGCGCGCCGCCTTCGCCGAACGGGGACGGCTCGACGACGTGGTCGACCTGGTCGTCCGCGAGACGCACGGCCCCGCCGCCGGGCTCGACGCCCCGGCGCCGACCCTCGTCGGGTACCGGTTCCGCGCCGGCGACGAGGCGATCGGCCCGGGGCTGCACCCGCGCCCGGCCTACCGTGACGTGGCCGGGTTCTTCCAGGAGCTCGGCGCGACCGAGGCGCACGCCCGGTCCGTCGCGCGAGACGCCTGGTGCGAGCGGGCCGGCCTCGGATTCGGCGTGGGCGGCGACCACCGGGCGTTCCACTGCGACCTCGTGCCCCGCATCGTCACGCGGCACGAGTGGAGCCGGCTCGAGGCCGGTCTGACGCAGCGGGCCCGGGCGATCGAGGCGTTCCTGCGCGACGCCTACGGCGAGCGTCGGGTCGTGGCGGACGGCGTGCTGTCGCACGAGCAGGTCGTCGGGGCGGCGGGCTGGCGCGACGAGGCCACCCGGCTGCCCGCCGACGCCGTGCGGGCGGCGGTGCAGGGCTTCGACCTGGTGCGCGACGAACTGGGTGGCTGGCGGGTGCTCGAGGACAACGTCCGGGCGCCGAGCGGGGCCGCGTTCTCCCTCGCGGTGCGGCGGCTGCTCGCCGAGGGGGGGCCGGACGCTCCGCGGCCGGCGGGGGTGCTCGACCCGACGAGCGTGTTCGCGGTGCTGCGGGCGACGCTGCTGGCGCACGCCGCGCCTCCTCGGGGCGGAGGCGACCCGGTCGGCGCGGTCCTCAGCGAGGGTCCGACGAGCCCGGCCTGGTACGAGCACCGCACCCTCGCCGAGGGCGCGGGGCTGCTGCTGCTGCAGGCCGACGACGTCGAGGTGGAGGAGGCGCGGGTCGTCGAGCGCAGGACCGGCACCGTCGTCGACGCGCTCTACCTGCGTCTCGACCGCGAGCTCGTCGACGTGCACGCGCCGCACGACCCGTTGCTCGGCGAACACCTGATGGACGGGGCGGCGGCGGGCGGCGTCCTGCTGGCCAACGCCCCCGGCAACGGGCTCGCCGACGACAAGGCGATGTACTGTGCCGTGCCGGACCTCATCTGGTACTACCTGGGCGAGCGTCCGCTGCTCGAGGCGGTCCCGACCTACCGGGCGGGCGCCCCGGCCGAGCGGCTCGCGGTGCTCGACCGGGTGGGCGAGCGCGTCACGAAGCCGGTCGACGGCGAGGGCGGCCGGGGCGTCCTGATCGGGCCCTCGGCGAGCGCGGCGGTCGTGGCCGAGCGTCGGGCCGAGATCGCCCGCGATCCGTCCGGCTGGGTCGCGCAGGAGGTGGTGAGGCTGTCCTCGCACCCGACCCTGACGGCGACCGGGCTGCAGCCCCGGCACGTCGACCTGCGCTGCTTCGTCTACCTCACCGGCACCGGGGCGGGCGAGAGCGTGCTCGCCGACCTGGGGCTCACCCGCGTGGCGCCCGAGGGCAGCATGATCGTCAACTCGTCGCAGGGCGGGGGCGCGAAGGACACCTGGATCGTCGGCGGCTGAGTCGCCGTGAAGACGTCGGGAGGCGCGGTGTGGGCCCGTGCCCCGGCACCGGTCAGAAGGGTCCGGCGGCCTTCGCGACGGCCTCGAAGAGGGCGGTGGTGTCGTCGTCGCGGCGTTTGACCGACGTGCCGATCGTGCCGCCGGGGGAGTGGACCTCGGCCGAGACCCGGCTGCCCTTCTCGGACGGGGTGAAGTCGAGGCGGACGGTGTCCGTACCACCTGCCGAGGCCGACCGGCGGAGCAGCGTGGCCCCCGTCTCGTCGGCGTCGCCCAGCGAGAACGTCGGGCTCGCCTGCAGTGCCCGGCGCACGAGCCCGGGCAGCATGGCCACCGGCAGCTTGAGGTCGAGCGACGCCCGGGTCACCTCGGGGTCTCCTCGGACGATCTGGGGTCCCTGTGCGTCGGCCATGATCGGAGCGTAGTGCCGACGGACGGCGCCGTCGATCCTCTCGCACGGCGTTCCGTGAGGATCACTCGTCGGTGGGGGTGCTTCCCCTACGCTGACTCCATGACTGAACCGACCCCTCTGCCTGCTTCGGGTGGTGTCCGGCTGCCCCCGCCTCCCTCACCCGACGAGATGCGGGCGACGAGCGAGCGCATCGACGAGCTGGCCCGGACGGCCGAACGGCGGGGCATCGACGACACCGACGCCCAGGCCGACCTCTGGGACGCGCTCTTCGCCCTCGACCGCTGGTGGTTCATCGCCCGTGGTGAGCTGCCCGACGTGCAGCCGCTCGTGGTCGACGTCGACGGACGTCTCATGGTCCTGGCCTCCACCTCGCCCGAGCGGGCGCGGCAGCACGGCCTCGCGCGAGGACTGTCGGAGGAGGAGGCGGGCCGGCTCCTCGCCCTGCCGTCGAGCGGCTTCGTCGACGATGCCGTCGCGCGGGAGCGCACCGGCGTGTTCGGCGTCCTCTTCGACGTCGAGGGGAAGGGGCCCTACGCACCCCTCGGCGCACTCGACGCCATGCGCCGCTTCGGCCTCGACCGGCAGGCGCGACGGTCGCCGGGTGCCGACACCTCGGCGCCCGCGGCGCCCGCCGCCCCGTCGGCGTCCACAGCAGCTGCCGCGCCTCCGGCATCCGGGGCCTCGGCCGGCCCGGACCGTTTCGCCCTGCCGACCGACGCGCCGGTGCTCGTGGTCGCCCACGACGGTCGGCGGCTCCGACGGCAGCTCGTCGGTTCCGGGATCGGCGTCCTCCTCGCCCTCGCCCTGCTGGCCGCCCTCGTGACGTGGGCGGTCACCAGCACGGCGCTGCTCTGGATCGTGGTCGCCCTCTGGCTCCTGCCGACGCTGCTGCCGATCGCGACGTTCTCCGCGTACGTCGGGGCCGTGCGTCCCCGGGGCCGGTCGGCCCTGCCGGTCCACGCGGCCGCGGTCGTCATCGACGGCAGCGTCGTCGTGCCCTGGGACTCGGTCACCCGGGTGAGCTGGGTCGACGGACCGGCCGGCACCCTCGCCGGCGCCGGGGGGCGACGGATGCGACGACTCTCGATCGTCGCTCGCCTGTTCGCCATCGGCGACGGCAAGCGGCTCGTGAACTTCCACCTGCGTGACCACGACGAGGTGAGCCGTCACGCCGGCAGCGAGGGGACGACCCGCCTGGTCGATCCGACCCGTGCAACGCCGTCGCTGCCGGCGGACGCCGCGCACGCCTACGTCGTCCTCACCGACGCCCTCGGGTCGAAGGACTTCGCCGCGATGACCGTGGTGCTGCAGCGCCTGGTCGAGGCCCGCGGGCTCGGCTGGTCTCGCGCGGCCGAGTAGGCCGCAGACGACCGAGGAGCCGGGCGCGGGGTCGCGTCGGGCACCGCCTGCGCACCCGGGCCTCACCCGGCGGGCCGCCCTACGCTGGGGCGATGCCGAGTTCCGACCCGTCCGACCCCCGCCACCCGTCGAGTCCTCGCGGCTCGTCCGGCACCGCCGCGCTCACCTGGGGCGTCGTGCTGCTCGCGATCGCCGTGATCGGGTCGCCGATCGGCGCGTCGGTGCTGCTCGTCGGGCTCGTGGCACCCGGTCGGCAGTCGTCCGTCGCCGTCGTGGTCGCCCTCGCGGTGGCCCCCGTCCTGGCCGCCGGCGGCGTCGTGCTCGTGAGAATCGGGCGGGGTCAGCGCCGCCGGGCCGGGCTCGGGAAGGTCGTCGACCGGGCCGCCCCGCCAGCGGGACCGACGCCGTCGACGCGCCCCGCGCCTCCTCGGGTCGCTCCCGGCGGCGCGGCACCGGTCGTCGTGCCGCCCCCTGCGGTCGATGCGACACCGGTGCGGACCACGGCCGTCGTGGTCGACGATCCGGTCGCCCTCTGGCGCTCGGCGTTCCGGCTCGAGGCCTGGTGGTTCGTCGACCGCGGCACGGCCGGGGCCTCGAAGCCCTTCGCCGTCGTCGACGAGGGCACCCCGACCCTGCTCGCGTTCACCTCGCCCGAACGCGCCCGGGACGCCGCCCTCGCCCGCGGCCTCGACGCGTCGTCGGCCGACCGCCTGGTCTGGCGTGCGCCCGCCGACTTCGTGGCGGACGTCGGCACGTACACCCGTGCCGGACTGAGGCGTCTTGCCCTCGACCCCGACCAGCACGGGGCGTCCGGCACCCTCGCGGTGCTGCCCGAGATCGCACGACTCGTCCGGCGCTGAGCTCCGGGC